>JBCFBH010000107.1:0-2670 GCA_038562595.1 Anaerolineaceae bacterium | reverse complement strand
GGGGTTTCGATCCTTCGAATCCGCCTGGCCAGGCTCGTGAGCCTTTTTTTTCGAGAAAACCATGAATTATTTTGTCGCTCTGTGGCAGGATGCGATAAATTCACAATCTCTCAGCATGACAAGCTCCCGTTATCCTGATACCCAAAAGGGCACAGGCAGCCAGGGAAGGACCTTTGTTCCTTTTGTCTTGTCATCCTGATACCCTGACGGGTACAGGTCGAAGCGAAGGATCTTGCGCTTTGCCACAGAATAATTAGATTCTTCACTCCGTTCAGAATGACAAGATTTACTTCATCCCGAAGTGTGGCGATCTCCCTGTTATTTACAGGCAGATTGCCACGGTCGCTGGCGCTCCCTCGCAAAGACGAATCCATCGTCATCGCTAGCTTGCGAAGCAATGCCCAATGGGCACTGTGTCTCCGAATCTATTTCAGGGGCGATTGCCACGGTCGCTGGCGCTCCCTCGCAAAGACGAATCTATCGTCATCGCTTGCGAAGCGATATCCAAAGGGTACTTTGTCTCCCAGTATATTTCAAGGGCAGATTGCCGCGCCCCCTTCCTGGAGTTCTGAAGTTTCATGTAACCAATGTACCGGGGTCTCGCAGTGACAAAAAGCTGTGGGCACCCATGCTAAGAATTTCTACCATATAAAAATACCAGGAAAGAGCCTTGCAGCGACAGCAAAGCACTGGAGGATGATAGCTTGCTGCGTTCAAAAGCGCTTTAAGGCGTTTCCACATCCTTAGCCCAGGCGCGCTCGCGCAGATACCAGTCCACCAACCTGCTCACGCCCTGCTCCAGGCCCACCTGCGGTTCCCAGCCAAGCCCGGACCGCGCCTTTGAGACATCCGCCACGTTGCTGAACACGTCCGCGGGGTGGGAGGGGACATAGCGCACATCCGCCTTTTTCCCCAGCCGTTCTTCCAGCATGCCAATCAAGCGCTTGATGGTAATCACCTCGTGCCCGCCCAGGTTGAACACATCGTACCCGACTGGTTTCAAGGCCAAAATCGTCCCGCGCGCGATGTCGTCCACGTAGGTAAATCCGCGCGACTGCTCGCCATCGCCGGTCACATACACCGGCCGCCCTTCCGCGATCCACTGGCAGAAGCGGAACATGACCATATCGGGCCGCCCGGCGGGTCCGTAGACCGTGAAATAGCGCAGCACGGACACATCCAACCCGTACAGGTGGTGGTAGGCATACGCGAAAGCCTCGGCGCCCTTCTTGCTGGCGGCATACGGCGCGAGCGGATGGTCGGTGGGGGCGCTTTCAGCGTGTGGGGGCGTGCCTTCGTCCCCATACAGGCTGCTGGTGGAAGCCAGCACGAACTTTTTCACGCCCTTGCGCGCGCAGTATTCCAGCATGTTCAGCGCGCCGAGCGTGTTGGTGTACAGGTAGCTCCAGGGGTCCTTCATGCTGGCGCGCACGCCCGCCACCGCCGCCAGATTAATCACTGCTTCCACAGACGGCACAGAGGCGTCCAGGCGCTCCAAGATGGCTTTATCCGTGATATCGTCCCGCAAAAAGTGAAAGTTTGATTTTTCCTGCAGACCGCGCAGACGGTAATGCTTCATGCGCACGTCGTAAGTTTGGCTGAGGTTATCCACCCCATACACGGCATGCCCTTCCCGCAGCAAAAACTCCGCCAGGCGGGAACCAATGAAGCCGGCAGCGCCGGTGAGCAGGTAGGTTGCCATCAGAGCTTGACCACCTTCGGGTTCTTCTTGGCGATGTTTTTCAGGGCGTTGCGCGCGTCAAAAATCAGCTGGGCTTTTTCGAAGACCAGGTTGTAGTCCACCTTGCTGTGGTTGGTGATGATGGCGACGCAATCCGCTTTTTCAACCGCGGCAGCCAGGTCTTTTTCGGAATTCATGCGCACAAATTCGTAATCGACTTCCGGCACGTAGGGGTCGTAGTACGAAACGAGCGCGCCCTTCTCCTGCAGCAGATGAATTACGTCGAAAGCCGGGGATTCGCGCAGGTCGTTCACATTCGGCTTGTACGCCACGCCCAAAACCAGCACTTTGCTGCCGTTCAGGGGCTTCTTGTAGCGGTTGAGCGCGTCTTGAATCCTGGAGACCACGTAGCGCGGCATGTTGGAATCAATTTCGGAAGCCAGGTCGATAAAGCGCGCGGTGTAGTTGATGGATTTCATCTTCCAGGAAAGATAGAGCGGGTCCACCGGGATGCAGTGTCCGCCCATGCCGGGGCCGGGTGTGAACTTCATGAAGCCAAAGGGCTTGGTGGCGGCGGCGTCTATCACTTCCCAAACATCGATGCCCAGGCGGTCGCACATCTGTGCCAGCTCGTTGACCATCGAGATATTAATCATGCGGAAGGTGTTTTCCAGCAGTTTGGTCATCTCTGCCACTTCTGTGGTGGAGACGGGCACAATTGTTTCCAGCGCCTGGGCGTACCAGGCCGTGCTGACTTCCGTGCAAGCCGGGGTGATGCCGCCAACGACCTTGGGCGTATTGTAGGTAGTCCAGTCCGTGCGGCCGGGGTCCACGCGCTCGGGCGAGAAAGCCAGGAAGAAATCCTCGCCCACTTTCAAGTCGCAGCATTCGCTCAGCTTGGGCAGCACCAACTCGCGCGTGGTGCCGGGGTATGTGCTGGATTCGAGCACAATCACCATGCCGCGGTGCAGGTAGGGTGCGAGGGACTC
>JBCFBH010000032.1:1973-21824 GCA_038562595.1 Anaerolineaceae bacterium | reverse complement strand
GCCGCAGCTGTACACGTACTTCGCGCGGGTCTTTTTCCCGGCCAATTCGTCAGCCACCTTCACCCATTCTTTGGCGCGCTCGCTGTCGGTAAAGTCAATTGCCAGGATTTCATCCTGAGAGAGCTGCACCGCGTATGGCTGCGTGCCGCCGTCCTGCCGCGGCCAGAGCTGCTCGTCGTAGCGGAACTCCAGGCCCCACTCCTTCGCCATCGCCCGCATCTGGGCCAGTTCAGCGTAATTCACGCTGAGCACCATGGTTTTGAGGAAGACCCGGATGCCCCTATCCCGCAACAGCTGGATACCGCGCAGGCAGCGCTCGTACGAGCCCGGCACGCCGGTTACCTTCTCATAAGTTTCTTTCGTCGCGCCGTAGAGGGTGATATCCACCATGTGCGGGCGCACGTCTGCCAAAAAATCGGCGATTTTTGGCGTAATCATGGTGGCATTGGTGAAAATAGATACCAAGATCCCCAGGCGCCTGGCGTGCAGGTAAATATCCAGGAAATCCTCGCGCAGAAAGACTTCCCCGCCGCTGAAGGTCATGTAGAGGCAGCCGGCTTCGGCCGCCTGGTTCAGGATGCCCTTCACTTCCGCCGTGGAGAGTTCGCTTTCCCGCGCTTTGCGGCTGCCTGCCGGCTGGTTGATGTAGCAGTGCACGCACCCAAGGTTGCAGCGCTCAGTCAGTTCCATCATCCCATTCATGGGATAACGTCTGCCCCGCAAACCAGCCTGAACCTGGCTGCCGAATTCCCCGAGGTCTATTTCGGGGATGCCACCACAGCTCATAGCGCGCCCTCTCTGATTGCGTCAATCGCGGTCATCGCGTCCAAAAAAGTTTTCAGGTCGTTCATCAGCATTTCGGGCTCAGCGGCGTATTCATTCAACACAGCGCTCTGCAGGTCCTCGAGCGAAGCGGGCTGATCCAGCTGTTCCCAGATGAAAGCGCCTACCCCGTTCAGAGTGTAGATGCAGTCCATATCGGCCACGTCTTTGTGCAGCGGAACCAACACGGTCTCTTCCGCGATTTTGCGAAAGATAAAGTCTGGGTTCCTATGGTACCGGATTTCTTCTTTCATTCCTTATACTACCTCAGTTCAGAAATATGCCGAAAACCGGCAGCCTTTTGAATAAACGGACAATGATGCTTGAAACATTCCGGTTCTGCAGCCTCTGGCGAGACCTCAGGGCTGCCAGGCCAGCCAGCAGGCGCATCCGGAGAGAACGCATTGGAATTGAGACTCCTCCGCGCTCCAGTGAAACTAATACGCCGTAAATTTCTTCCTGCCCTATCCATCCATCGCTGGCGGCCGCCTGGTCCCCCTGAACCAGGTAGCTGCAGCCATCAGCGCTGACCTGCCTGCGAATCACCCGGTGGACGACGATGCCGCCCACTCCGGTCCGGCAGAGCACGACATCCGCCACACGCGCCGGAGTATCCGCGAGCGGCTCGAACAGCACAAAATCTCCGTCGCGCACCAGAGGGCGCATGCTCATGCCGTGCGCCTGGAAGCGCAGATGCTTACCCAGGCGCAGGATATCAGCGCTCAGACTGCTGAAAGCAGCGGAGGAGCAGGGCAGGCTGGTCTTGTTCATCACGCTTACTTTTTCAGGGCCTTCGCGTAAGCGTACTCGGAATAGAGCTCGGTGTAACCGTAGACATCGACGCTCTCTAGCCAGTAGTAGAATGCTTTCCCGGATTTCACCTTGTCGATATAGGAGTATTCGGCTCCCATGCCGCCGGGGTTGCCAGGGATGAGTTCCGAATTCAGCTTGGTGCGCCTGCCGTTCAGTGAAGGCGCGCGGTACAGGTTGAAGCCGGCGTTATTGGTTTCCGTTTCGGTGGCCCAATCCAGGCGGATTTGGTTTACTTCGCCGGTAGCGGTGAAGTATAAAATCGTCACGGCGTTAGGCTTGCCGACGTCTTTGGGATCCGAATCGCTGTTATCGCCTCTAACACCGAACGCTTCGTTGGTGCCCGCAACAGATACCACATTACAAACATCCACATCCGCTGTTCCTTGTTTGTTGGGGTTTTGGGTACATTCTCCGTACTCAATGCCGCTGCCAATCGGGGTAGTCATGCCGACATCCGCCGTGAATTCGATCGTTGTGACTTCGCTTACAATCATCGCGGAGCTGAGAAGGCAGGTGATTGTGCCGCCTGTTCCAGATGGACCGGCTGCCCAGGTGCAGATTGTTGCTGGATCCGTCCAGGGTGTGGTGCCGTTGATATCGCGCGTGACAGTGGCTGCAACCTGATGGCCAGCAGTGAGTGGGTCAGCATCTGGCACAGTGAGATTGACATCCAAAATATCGCTCACAACGACACCAGTCGCGGCAAAACTGTCAATGCTCATCGTTTTGTTGGTGACCGTGATTTTGTAGTCAATCGTTCCACCTCGAACAGCATACGCGGGATAGTCGTAGTCTGTCTTTGTCACCGTCAGGTCCACCTTGGCTGTGTTGGTGAAGGTACACAAGAAGATATCTCCATTCGCGATGCTTAGATTGCTAATAGTTGTTCCCGTCCCAGTGGTGACAACAGGTGTGGCTGGGGCGGAATTTGTGCATTTCCAGGTCGTGACATAATAATCAGACAGATTTGCTGTGCCCACGGATTCAGTGATGGTATACGCGCCTGCCAATACCGCCCGGTTTGTGCCAGGCAAATCATCAACCACTGTTGTGGTGAAAGGCGTGGTGCCGGTCACAGTCATAGTCCACTGCGTTGTAGCGTCATCCGGCACAACATCTTTTTCAATCTCCAGGTTGCCTTTGGTGAAACTGGCTGAAACGCAGTCGGATGCGGAAGAGCTGGGTGAACCTGAGGGGATTGAACACACGTCCAGCAGTTTAGCGTTAGCGCCACCTACATCCCCCAGGTAGATAGAGCAAACTGACTTCGTGTCCCGAGGATAAGCATCCCCCGCAGGGAAAGGATCCTGACCGTCAAAAATTTTGCAGGTGCTTCCAAATGTCGGTGTGATTTCTACGGAGCCGGAACAGTTCAGCGGTTTGGTATCGGTACAACTATACAGCTTGGGGTACCCAGCTACTTGTTGTTGTGTGCCATTCCAAGAATTGCAGATGGCGTAATTGGCCAATTGGTCATCATTAGTGTCAAACAGAGCGCATGCATCCGCGGATTGTCCGCCACCAGTAAGCGTAATTTCATCCCAGTTCCAGGACATCATGATGGGATTATCGGAAGACGTGTCAACGCAGAATTGGGTCATGTCTTTCTGACCATCCTCGGGCAGTTCGTTGGGGCCATCAGAATCTATCTGGCACGAGACGGAATTAATCAGCGTCACCACCGCGGTATCGCAAACTCCCCCCTGGCACAACTCGTAGGTAAAGCTGTCGGTTCCAGCAAATCCAGAGGCTGCAGTATATGCAAAAGATCCATCAACAGGTAAAGGACTTGATAATGTTCCGTGTGTGGGCGGTATCGTAACACTTAACGTGTAACCAGGACCATAAGTGTCATTTCCCAGCACACCCGGCGCGAGAACGTTTCTTGTCCCGTCTTTAACGTAGCCAAACAGGTCGTCATTAGCAATTGGCGCGGTTTGCGCGTTTACCAGTTTGATTTCCCCTGCCAAACCTGCCATCAGAGCGGCGACAAGGAAAACTATAAAAAATTTCGAAATTTGAATTTGTTTCTTTCTTGAAGCCATCATTTCCTCCAATTTCTAAGACGGGTCTCTTGCACCCCTTTTACCCAAAATTCCGCTCCGCTCCATCTTCATTCCCACCTTTTATCTCCACAATCATTTTAGCATTCCCTGACGAATTGTCAATAGACATAAATTAAGATAAATCAAAATTTTTAGTGCAGTAGTTTGCTCTGAAATCTATACTTTTGATTCCGTTTTTATTTACCAAATCGGTGATTTGGCTGTTGTTATTCCTGTTTATGATTCGCATCCTTCCCTTCCGGGATGCGAAAGCTGGCTGGTTCCCCTGATGAAGACGGAGGAGCAGTTGTGGAAAGGGTGGTATAATTAATCGGTTATGGATAGCAGATTTGTTCTACGTAAACAGCCGAACGTTTTCATCGCGATTGCGGCCGGATTTAAGACCCTCGGCGAGCGGGCCTACCTGCTTGCCTTTCCCTTAATTTTGGACCTTACCCTGCTTTTCGCGCCGCGCTACACCGTTTCCTCGCTTGTCAGCCGTTATCTGGCACAGCTTACCCCCCTGACAGAAGCCAGCGCTGAGCTTGAGCAGCTCTGGACGGACCTGAGCGCTTCCCTGGGCACCTTTTTTCAGTCCTACAGTCTGTCCTCCGCCCTGCGCTCGTACCCATTAGGCGTTCCCAGCCTGCTTTCCGGCCGGGCTTTTATGGAGAACCCATTCGGCAAGCTTTCCGAAATTGTAGTGAGTTCCGAAGGGAAAGCGCTGCTGCTCCTGCTGCTCTTCGGCGTGCTTGGCGCGCTGCTCGGCGTGGCGAATTTTTACGTCTGTTCGCTTCCCACATATAAAGAAGCCGGGAAGCAGGACGCCAAAACCCGCTTCGCGAGCAGCGCCGGCCTGCTGCTGCTGCCGCTGCTCTTTTGGGCGGCGCTGGTGGCTGTCGCGGTTCCTGTCAGCCTGGTTGTGAGCGTGCTGAGCCTGCTGCATCCCTTCCTAGGTTTGCTGGCGTACTTCTTCGCGTCCATGGCACTGATTTCCATGTTTCTGCCGGTCTTGTTCGCCCCGCATGCGGTGCTCGTCCTCCAGCTAAACCTCTGGCAGGGCATCCGCGCCAGCATCAAGCTGATGCGCCCCTACTACTCCGCGACTTCGCTGTTCGTCATTCTGGCGGTGCTCGCGTCTTACCTGACCAATATGCTCTGGCAATCCCCGGGCACAGACTCTCCGATGGTGTTTGTTGGCATCTTCGGCCACGCGTTGGTGAGCAGCGCGCTCCTGATTGCCAGTTTTCATTATTTCATGCGCGTCCTGGAACTCTCGCAGGAACACGAACTCGCGCAGCAAACGCCGGAAGCATCTCTCTGATCGAACCTGGAGAAAACGTGGAAGAAAAGAAACACTACAACGCTGGGGATATCCAAATTCTTGAAGGGTTGGAAGCAGTCCGCCGCCGCCCAGGCATGTACGTCGGCGGCACGGATATTAAAGCGCTGCACCATCTAATCTACGAAGTGGTGGACAACTCCATCGACGAAGCCCTGGCGGGAGAATGCGACCGCATCGATGTCACCATTCACAAAGATGAAAGCGTGACCGTGCGGGATAACGGACGCGGCATCCCGGTGGATATCCACCCGGAACGCGGCATTTCCGCCTTGCAGGTGGTCATGACGGTCTTGCACGCCGGCGGCAAATTCGGCGGCGGCAGCTACAAAGTCTCCGGCGGTCTGCACGGCGTGGGCGTTTCAGCGGTCAACGCGCTCTCTGAATGGTGCGAAGTGACAGTGAATCGGGAAGGGAAAACTTATTTTCAGCGTTACGAACGCGGCATCCCGCAGTCCGAGGTTAAGCAGATTGGCACCTATCGCGGCAATGAAACAGGTACCAGCACCACTTTCCGTTTTGACCGCGAAATCTTCAAGGGCGACCTATCCTACCGCTTCGACGCGCTGATCTCCCGCTTCCGGGAAATGGCGTTTGTCACGCGCGGCGTCACCATCAGCCTTTTGGACGAACGCGATAACCGCGAAATGACTTTTCATTTTGAAGGCGGAATCGCCTCCTTTGCGCGCTATCTGAACCGCACCAAGGAAGTTCTGCACAGCCCAATCTACGGCGAGAAGGAAATCGACGGTATTGGCGTGGAATTCGTGGTTCAGTACACGGATGTTTTCGCAGAAGCGGTCTACACCTTTGCCAACACGATTAACACTATCGACGGTGGGACCCACCTGACCGGTTTGCGTGCCGCGGTGACCCGCAGCATCAATGACTATGCCCGCAAAAGCGGCTTGTTGAAGGACGGGGACGGCAACTTCAGCGGCGATGACACGCGCGAAGGCATGACCGCAATTGTCAGCATCAAACATCCCGACCCGCAGTTCGAAAGCCAGACCAAAGTCAAGCTGATGAACCCGGAAGTTCAAACATACGTTCAGCAGGTCGTGGGGGATACATTCACCAGCTTCCTCGAAGAAAACCCCGCGGCTGGCAAGGCGATTGTGCAAAAATGCCTTACTTCCGCCCGCGCGCGCGACGCGGCGAAAAAAGCCCGCGACCTGGTCATCCGCAAATCCGCGCTTGAATCCATGACTCTGCCTGGCAAACTTGCGGATTGCTCCGAACGCGACCCCTCAAAAACAGAGCTGTACATCGTGGAAGGCGATTCCGCGGGCGGTTCCGCCAAACAGGGGCGCGACCGGCATTTCCAGGCCATCCTGCCCCTGCGCGGTAAGATTTTGAATACCGAGCGCGCGCGGCTGGATAAAATCCTTAGCAACCGCGAGGTCAAATCGCTCATCTCCGCCCTGGGCACCAGCATCGGCGAGTCTTTCGATATTTCCGGCTTACGCTACAACCGCATCGTCATCATGACGGATGCTGATGTGGACGGCGCGCACATTCGTACCCTGCTGCTCACTTTCTTCTTTCGCTTTATGCTCCCGCTGATTGAAGAAGGGCATCTATACATCGCCCAGCCGCCGCTCTACCGGATTTCCGCGAGGAACCAGATCAGCTACGCGTACTCCGAAGCGGAAAAAGACAGCATGGTGGCAAGGTTGGGCGGCTCTGCCAAAGTTGGCATTTCCCGCTATAAAGGTCTTGGTGAAATGAACCCGGAGCAGCTGTGGGAAACCACGATGAATCCGGAAAACCGGACTCTGCTGCTCGTCACGGTGGAAGACGCGGTGGAAGCCGACCGCACCTTTGATATGTTGATGGGTTCGCTCGTTCCCCCGCGCCGTCGTTTCATCCAGACTCACGCCAAGGAAGTGCGCAACCTGGATATTTAAGCTCCGCGCACAGCTTGCGCTTTGGGATGGCAGCTCATGGAACGCAAAATCCTGCATCTCGACCTGGACGCGTTTTTCTGCGCGGTAGAAGAGCTGCTGGACCCGAGCCTGAAGGGTAAAGCCTTTGCCGTCGGCGGCAGCCCTCAATCCCGCGGTGTCGTTTCTTCCTGTTCGTACCCTGCCCGCCTGCGCGGCGTGCGGTCTGCCATGCCTATGGCGCGCGCGCTGGCGTTGTGCCCGGAACTGATTGTTGTGCGCCACCGCTTTGGCGTGTACGGCGAAACTTCTGATAAAGTGATGAACATCCTGCGGGAGTACACGCCCCTCTTTCAGCAGGTTTCTGTGGACGAAGCGTTTATGGACGTCAGTGATTTGCCGCAGCCTATTGGCGCCATCGCGCGGGACATGCAGCAGCGCATTGACCGCGAACTGCACCTGCCCTGCTCCATTGGAGCGGCGACCAACAAGCTGGTTGCCAAAGTCGCGAATGACTTTGGCAAGAGCCAAGTCCGCACCGGTCAGGCGCCGCGCCAGATTAGCATCGTCCCCCCGGGGACGGAAGCCGAATTCCTCGCGCCGCTGGATGTGCAAGCATTGTGGGGCATTGGACCAAAAACCGCGCAACGTCTGCACTCCCGCGGGATTCACAGCATCGGTCAGCTCGCCGGGCTGCCGCTACTGGAGCTTGAACATTTCTTTGGCAAAAACGCTGCAGAAGTGCAGGCAAGCGCGCGCGGAATTGACCATTCGCCGGTGCACAGCAGCCGCGAGGTGAAGTCTGTCAGCAATGAGATCACTTTTGCCCGGGATACCAGCGACCTGGAGCAGCTGCTGGGGACCCTGCGGCGTTTATCCGACAAGGTCGGTTACAGGATGCGGCAGGCGCGCTTGATGGGCGGCGTGGTGCAGATAAAATTGCGCTACGAGGACTTTACCACCCTCACCCGCCAAAGAGCGCTTTCCATGCCTACCAACCTGGATGATGAAATTTTTGCTGCCGCGGAAAAGTTGCTGCGGGAAGCGCTTGCGCCCGGGCGGGAAGTGCGTTTGATTGGCGTAGGCGTCAGTCAGCTCACGGAACCCTACCAGCAGCTGGCCTTGTGGGATAATTCCCGCAGTCAGAAAGAGCAGCTCGCCCTCGCGATAGACGCGCTCAAGGAAAAATACGGCAGGAATATTATCACCCGCGGAAGCCAGGTGAGCGACCGCCCCCAAAAGGGGGATGAAAAAGATTGATAAATTCCAAAGATTTGGTATAATGCGGCACATTGCCAACGTAGCTCAGCCGGTAGAGCAGACGCTTCGTAAGCGCCCGGTCGAGGGTTCGAATCCCCCCGTTGGCTTTTTAATTTTGACCTCTCGTTTATAGAGAGTTTCGCCTGGCAGTGGTCCTCTGAGCCTATTTGGGGAGGATAGGGCTGTCCGGTCTCATCCGAATAAGCTCCCTAAAAGTGTCACAACCATCGCGATCACAAAGATAATCCCGAAGAAAACCATCCATCGTCGAATAGTAGCGACATCTGCTGCGATTTGCTTCTGATATTTCAACAGCTCAGTCTGCCAATCATTTTCAGTTTGGTTTACAGTTACAGGTTCGTTCATGTGTTCATCTCCTTTTCTGATGAAGATCGATTTGTCCTGTCAACAATGCCTATTTTTTTTAGATAAGAGCAAACTCCCTGTGCTGATGTCGAAAAAGAGGCGAAAATTCATAAAGTCCTAAGAAATATGCCCAAAATCAGGGTTCCTTTAAGGATTCAGCTCCTTAGTGAAAAAGAGTTTGCATGGGGTGGTAGAGCCTCGCGCAGCACTGCGCGGCTGTCCAGAGCGAGCGCGCCCTGGGGGTATACCACCAGCGGGTTAATCTCAATCTCTTCTATCTCAGGAAAGTCCAACGCGAGCTGGCTGAGCGAGGCAATCACGCTCTGAACAGCTTCAGTATCCGCGCGGGGGCTTCCCCGCACGCCTTTCAGCAGTTTTCCCGCGATGGTAGCGTCAATCATTTCAGCGATATCCTCCTCGGAGAGCGGCGCGATCCGGAAGGAAATGTCCTTAAGCTGTTCCACCAGCGTTCCGCCCATGCCAAACATCATCATCGGACCGAAGGTCGGGTCCCGACGCATACCGACGATAACTTCAACGCCTTGGGGAGCCATGCTTTCAACCATCGCCCCTGCAATGTCTGCCTGTGGGAACTGGGCACGAATGCGGCTAAGCAGCAGCTCAAAGCCTTCTCTCACGCTCTGTTTATCCTCCAGGTTCAACATGATCCCACCCGCGTCAGATTTATGCAGCACGCCTTCCGCCACGATTTTCAGCGCCACCGGAAAGCCTAACTCTGAAGCAATCGCGGCAGCTTGCAGGGCGTTTTCAGCCAACGCGCCAGGCACATTCGTGATTCCGTATGCCTCGAGCATACCGCGGGTTTCAAATTCTCCCAGGCTCAACTTGCCGGCATTTACCCCGAGAAGCTCGTGAACCGCATTTTTCTTCGCGTTTTTGGCTCCTACTGGCTCGTAATCGGGCTTGCGTAAAAAATCGCCATACGCGTTCATCGCCCGCAGCACCGGACCGAGCTGGTCGGGGTATTGGTACACTGGCACGCCGGATCTGTTCAAGAATGCTCGGGCTTCCCGCACGCTGTGCTCACCCATCAAGCAGGTCAGCATTGTTTTCCGGGTCTGCGCTGCTGCCTGAGCCCAAGCCTGCGCTACACCGAGCGGGTCTACCAGGGCTTGCGGCACAAGCACCGGCGCGAGAACATCCACGTTTTGGTCGCGCATCATTTGTTCCAGGCTCCAGAGGTAATCCTCGGGTTCCGCCCCGCCCAGCATGTCCACCGGGTTTGCTGTCTGCGCGCTTGGGTTCAGTTTGCTGCGCAACTCGGCTTGTGTTTCCATGGTCAGTTCAGCCAGTTCCGCGCCGTTGGCGGACAAATTATCCGCCAGGAGGGCAGCGGCTCCGCCGGCGTTGGTGGTGATTGCCACCTGCTTGCCTGCAGGCAGGTTTTGGGTGCCAAGCGCCCAGGCAACATTGAACAATTCCGCCAGTGTCTCGACCTCAATCACGCCAGTTTGCTTGAAAACTGCCTGATAGGCTGCGTAAGAACCCGCCAGTGAGCCTGTGTGAGAGCTTACCGCGCGCGCGCCGGCATTGTTTCTTCCAGCCTTCAGCATGACGATAGGTTTAACTCGCGATACGCGCCGGGCTTCTTCGATAAAACGCGCGCCGTCCTGCACCCCTTCCAAATAAACTGCAATCACGCCCACATCCGGGTCATCGCCAAAATACGCCAGCATATCTGCTTCGGAGACGTCCATTTCGTTGCCGAGGCTGGCAAAGTGCGAGAAACCGATTTCCGATTCAAGGATAAGGTCCACCACTCCGCCACACACCGCGCCGGACTGGGAAATGAAAGCAATCGGCCCAGGCCGGGGCATGCCTTTGATAAAGGTTGCATTTAACCCGCTGCGCATGTCCATGGTTCCCACGCAGTTGGGACCAACGACGCGAATGCCGTGTTCGCGCGCGAAAGCAAGCGTTTTTCGCTCGATTTCCGCGCCTTCGCCCCCTACCTCGCGGAAACCTCCTGTAATGATGATGACCGCTTTGATTCCCAGGTCAGCACACTCCTGCATCGTATCTAGAATCTTGCCGACGGGCAGCACAATCACCGCCAGGTCCACGGGGTCAGGAACGCGCGCCAGCTCGGGGAATACCTTCACCCCCAGAATTTCATCCGCGTTTGGGTTAACCGGATAAACTCCACCCTGATAATTGTACTTAAGTAAATTTTCCAGAATACCGTAGCTTAGTTTATTCGGTTTGCTGGACGCGCCCAAAATCGCGACGCCCTGAGGTTTAAAAAAGGGGGTCAGGGAGGAATTCATCAGGAGGTTTTCCTTTCCGGTATCAAATTAGCCAGCCTGAATTATACCAAGCCCTATACGGCATCCTGCCTCAGCAAACTCCCTGCCTGTCAAACTCCCTGCCGGCCTTCTGGATTTAACCTGCCTTATAATAGGACCGTGATTAAACGAGAACCTTATTGGTCTACCAGTGATTCCAGCACATCTGTGGGGGATAATCAGGCATGCGTCTGACACCGGAACAGGAGCGTCTTGTCGCCCTTCCCGTGGAGGAAAGCGTTTTCCTGCGCGGAACAGCCGGGATGGGAAAAAGCACGGCTGCCCTGTACCGTCTGAGGCGTATCCTCGCCGAACGTCCGGACGAAAACGTGTTGATTTTGCTACCACAACGCGTGATGGGCAGCAGCCTTAAGCACGGACTCAACGAAACTGAAGCCTACAATCCTGGGCGGGTGACAATTACCACCATGAACAGCCTCGCGCGCCGCATGGTCGCGCTATTTTGGCCCATGATTAGCGCCGGGGCTGGCTTCGCCCGCCCGTATGCTCCGCCCCAATTCCTGACGCTCGAGACCTCCCAGTATTACATGGGGAAACTCGTAAATCCGATGCTCGATGCCGGCGCGTTCAGTTCAATCTCCATCCCGCGCCACCGACTCTACAGTCAGGTTTTGGACAGCGTGAACAAATCCGCGCTGGTCGGTTTTCCCATCGGAGAAATTTACGAACGCCTTTCTAATGCCTGGACTGGCAGCCCGGCCCAGCTGCATGTGTATCAGGACGTCCAGTCTGCCGCCAACGCGTTTCGGAGGTATTGTCTGGAGAACAACCTCCTGGATTACTCTCTCCAGGTGGAGCTGTTTCGCCATTCGGTCTGGGAGGTACCGCTTTGCCGGCGCTTCCTGCAGAGCAGCTATCAACACCTCGTCTACGAGAATTGCGAGGAAGACCCGCCTTATGTGCATGATGTCATCACGGAATGGCTGCCCACTTTTAAGAGCGTGCTGCTGGTATTTGACGAGAATGCCGGCTACCGACGCATCCTGGGCGCGGACCCCACATCCGCATTGCGCCTTTCCCGCCTAACGCAACATAGGGTTAGTTTCAATGCCCAGTACTCAGAACCGCATATGCAAGCCCTCTGCCTGGCTTTTTCCGAAAAACGCCAGGGGAAACCTGCTGAACTCAAGCAAGCCGATATCCTGCAAGCGCTGCGCCTGCCTGAAAAGCCTGCGCGTTTCTTTCCGGAGATGTTGGAGCAAAGCGCGGAGATGGTAAACCGTTTGGTGCAGCAAGGAACCCCACCCGGAAAGATCGCGGTGCTCGCGCCTTACTTACCCAGCGCGCTGGGCTTTGCGGTGCAGCAAACACTTTCTGCGGTGGGCGTCCCATCGCGATTGCTGCGCCTGTCCATTCCGCTGCTCGAGAACCCGTATGTGCAGCAGTTGATGACGCTTGCCCAGCTTGCGCATCCCTCCTGGTCTTCATCGCCAGACCCTGCCCGGATCACCACCGCATTAGCCGCCAGTATTTCAGGTCTGGATCTGGTCCGTGCGCGGCTTATCAGCGCGGAATTGTGCCTGCCAAACGCCGCCGATTACGCGCTGCTCCCCTTTTCGACTGCGACAGACCAGCTAAGGCCCAGAATTCCGGTCGAAATCGCTTCCCGCTATGATGCGCTGCGGCTGTGGCTGGGAAAGTCGCCCCAGGACGAGCCTTTGGACCTCTTCGTCAGCCGGCTCTTTGGTGAAGTCCTGACACAGCCGGGATATGGGTTCTATCAAAATACCAGCGCCGCTCAGGCTGCCGCGATTCTGATGGAATCTTTCCGAAAATTCAGGCTGTCCCTGGGCCCGAAGGAACTGAGCAGCGCCGACCTGGTAAATCAGGATTTCGCCCGAATCATTCTGGACGGGGTTATTTCCGCGCAATACTTGCGCGATTGGGAACTGGATGAAAGCGGGCAGGTACTAATCGCGCCGGCAATGACCTTTCTTAGCTCCGGCAGAACGGTCGACTACCAGGTCTGGTTGAGCGCTGGCAGCAGCGGATGGTACGAACGCCTGGAACAGCCCCTCACACAGCCCTACGTGCTCAGCCGAAACTGGCCGGCGGGTAAAAAATGGACGACCGAGACCGAGAAACAGGTAAGCCTGGAGATTTTGGACAGCATCGTCAGCGGTCTGCTGCACCGCTGTAATAAAGGCGTGATCCTGGGCTTGAGTGAATTCGGTCAGAGCGGGCAGGAGGAAAAGGGTCTGCTATTGATGAAGATTCAAAACTTGCTCCGCCGGGTTGCTAAGGACGCTGAGAATGCCTGAGGAGCGTTTGCGCGACTCGCAAAAGCGCATCCTGACGTATCGCGGCGGGAAGATGGGGATTTCCGCGGTGCCCGGCAGCGGAAAAACCTGGACGCTTTCACGTCTGGCGGTTAAATTGGTGTCCGAATTGGAACTCCAACCCGATCAGGAAATCCTGATTGTCACTTTCTCCAATTCCGCCGCGGATGTGTTTGCGAGCCGCATCAGCGCCCTGCTGCGCGAGAGCGGAGCGCTTTCAGGCCTGGGGTACCGGGTGCGCACGCTGCACGGTCTGGCGAATGACATTATCCGCGAACGCCCGGAATTGGCTGGGTTGACAAATGAATTCCAAATCCTGAGCGAACCCGATTCTGACCTCATACTCAACAGCAGCGCTTCAAATTGGTACCGTAAGAACCCAAACTTCTTTGATGAACTGCTGATCGATGATCTGGCGCCCCAAAAAAGGAAGCATATCCTGCAGCAGGAAATTCCCCCTCTAATCAAAGATACCGCTTCAGCCTTCATCAAAGAAGCCAAAGATCGTTCGCTTACTCCGGACCTCCTGGAAGAGATGCTGGCCGGGTCTTACCTGAAATCTGACCCGCTGATGGAGATGGGTCTGGAGATTTATCGCGATTACCAGAATGCCCTGCAATACCGCGCTGCTGTGGATTTTTCGGATCTTATCCGGCTGGCTTATCAATGCTTGCAGGAAGATCCGAGCCTGACCAGCATGCTGCGCTACCGCTGGCCGTACATCCTGGAGGACGAAGCTCAGGATTCGAGCCTGCTGCAGGAAAAGATTTTGCGCGAGCTTGTCGGCGCAGATGGGAATTGGGTGCGGGTGGGAGACCCAAACCAAGCGATTTACCAGAGCTTTACGACAGCAAACCCCAACCTTCTGAAGTCTTTTTTGAAGGAAGATGATGTGCGCAGTGAACCGCTGCCTGAATCGGGTCGTTCCTGCCCGGAAATCATCGCGTTGGCTAATTATCTGAGCGAATGGACCCGTACGCAGCATCCTGTGGAAGACGCGCGCGAAGCTTTGACCCTGCCGCTAATCCAGGCAACGCAGCCGGAAGACCCGCAGCCAAACCCCGCAGCGCTGATGCCCCCAATCGTCCTCGATAAACGCCAGGTTTCCCCCGACCTTGAACTGAAGCTTATCGCAGAGGCGGTGGAAGATTGGCTGAAGCGCTACCCGGATACGACCGTAGCCGTTCTCGCCTTGATTAACAAACGCGTAAACGAGATAGTCACTGAACTCCGGAAGAGAAAAATTCCTTATACCGATGCACTGACCGCGATGCCTGAAAACACCCGGGCTTCTGCCGGGCTTGTCAACCGCTTGCTTACATGCATCCTACAGCCGGAGGATCCCGCTGCCCTCGCAAAGGCTTTAGAAGCCGCCCGACGCGCAGACCGCAATGATGTGGAGAAATGGGCGCTCATCAAGCGTTGTGCCGCGCTCATCAGGCAGTGCGAACATACCGAAGACTACCTCTATCCGACCGGGGAAGCAGACTGGCTGGGGAGCCTGGCAGCCGCGGGAACCCCACAGGCCATTCTCGCGGAGCTTGCAAATTTTCGGGAGTTAGCGCGCAAATGGCATCTTGCCGCTCACCTGCCGCCAGACCAGTTCGTTTTGGCTGCGGCGATGGACCTGGAACTCGACAATCTGGAAGCGGCATCCGTGCACAAAATGGCGCTGCTCCTGCGGGAGTTTCAGGACTTACATCCAGAGTGGACTTTATCCACTCTCAACGAGGAACTGCTGGCCATCGCTAAAAATGAACGCAGATTCTCCCAACTTGCGGCATACGGCGAAGGATTTGACCCCGAGAAGTACCGGGGGCAGGTGGTTGTGGCGACTCTTCACAAAGCCAAAGGCCTGGAATGGGATAAGGTGTTTATCAGCTCCGCCAATGACTACGATTTCCCAACCGGCAAAGAAGAAGAAGCCCTGCGTGGCGAGAGATACTTCCTCCGCGGAGGGATGAACATGCAGGCAGACCTGGTTACCCAGTTGCGCGCCCTGGCGGAAGGAGCCTTTATAGCCAGCGGGAGCAAATCCGCGCTGCGCGCGGACAGCGTCCGCGACCGATTGCGCCTGCTCTACGTCGGCATCACGCGCGCGAAACGCTCCCTGACTATTACCTTCAACACCGGCAAAGCTAACAAACAGACGGAAGCCCTGGCGGTCAGAGCGATGCGCGAGTTCCTGGAAAGGAAGAATGATGACCAGCCTTCTCCCTGACAAATTTATCTTCACCCAGTCCAATTTGCAGACCTATGTCAATTGCAAACACCAGTTTTACCTGCGGTACAGCCAGCATTTTCTCTGGCCTTCCCCTGCCAGCAAGGACGTTCTGGTTTTTGAGCGCGACCGACAGGCAGGTTCGCGCTTTCATCAGCTCGCGCACCAGTTGCTGCTTGGATTACCTGCCGGCAATCTGGCGCGCAGCGCGGAGAATGACCCCGACCCCCGTGTCCAACATTGGTTTGAAATGTTCACGCGCACGGTTTACCGAAACCTATCGGGAATACTTTTCCCTGAATATACCCTCACTGCCAAGCCTGGCGGGATTATCCTCAGCGCCAAGTACGACCTTCTGCAGGAAGAAAACGGAACTTATACAATCTACGATTGGAAAAGCTCGCGGAAAAAGCCCTCGAAATCATGGCTGGAAGCACAAATGCAAAGCAAAGTGTTTCCACTTGTACTGAGCCTGCAACCTGAGATTTCAGCGGGCAGCCCGGAACGACGGATTCGCATGGTGTATTGGGAAGTGACTGAACCCGAGCAGCCAGTCGTGCTGGAATTCGGTTTTGGGAAACTGGAGCAAGACCGTTCAGAAATCTGTGAACTTGCATCGCAGATACAGCTCAGCCTTCCGCAGGACTTTGAAAAGACCGAGGACGTTCAGCGCTGCCGCTACTGCGTTTACCGCAGCTACTGCAACCGACCCGTGGAACCGGCGAGCATGGAAGCATACCTTTCCCAGGAATATCTCGCAGCTGAGGAGGAGGAAGAGCTTCTGAACGGGGATTAAATGACGAGGACTGCCGGCGATGAGGGCAGGCTGCGCGGAGCGTTGGTATAATACTCAGGTTAAATAAAACCATGGGCAGAACAGGGCTCGAACCTGCGACCTCATCTGTGTAAAAGATGCGCTCTAACCAACTGAGCTATCCGCCCGAGAAAAGAAATTATACACAAAAAATGAAAATTGTGCGCTTTGAAACAAAATATACCCCACCTAATTATGGCTGGATTGACGAGGATAAAGTCGGTGTCATCCAGGGCGACCCTTTCGGCGAATTTCGCCGATATGACCCCGAATTTTCTCTTTTACAGGTCAAACTCTTGGTTCCCTGTCTGCCATCCAAAATCATCGCCGTAGGGCGCAACTATGAGGAACACATCCGCGAGATGGACCAGACCCCACCAGAAATCCCGCTGCTGTTCCTCAAGCCGCCATCCACGCTCATCCGCAGTGGGGAAGCGATTGTTCTGCCCCCGCAGTCCGAACGCGTGGAGCATGAAGCTGAACTTGCAGTGGTCATCAAGAAAAAATCGCGTTGGCTGCGCCCGGAAGCTGTACGGGACGCGATTTTCGGCTTTACCATTGCCAACGATGTAACCGCGCGCGACCTTCAGCAAAGGGACGGCCAGTGGACCCGCGCCAAGGGTTTCGATACCTTCTGTCCGTTGGGACCGTGGATTGAAACGGAATTTAATCCTGCCGACGCGCTGATTACCTGCCGCGTGAACGAAGTTCTCAGGCAGATGACATCGACGCGCGACATGCTCTTTAATGTCGAACAGCTCATCCTCTACGTCTCGTCCATCATGACTTTGTATCCCGGCGATGTCATTCTCACAGGCACACCTGCCGGGGTTGGGAGCTTGAACGCTGGTGATGTGGTGTCCATCTTTATCGACGGAATTGGCAGCCTGGTGAACCCGGTTGTGGCTGGCAAAGCCTACGAAGTGAAGGATGCCTGATGGATGCGCCGCAAAATTCTACAATTGACAGCCGACTGGAGAGCATTCTCTTTCAGGTAGAAAAGCCCGGCCGCTACGTCGGTGGAGAGCACAACCAGGTGCGCAAGCCCTGGGAGAGCGTGGAAACGCGCGTCGCGCTGGTGTTCCCGGATATCTACGACCTGGGTCAGCCCAACCTGGGTCTGGCAATTCTGTACGACATTCTCAACCAACAGCCGGATATCCTGGCAGAACGCGCCTATGCCCCCTGGGTCGATATGGAAGCGCAACTGCGCGAAAACGTGCTGCCGCTTTTCTCCTTGGAATCCAAAACTCCGCTGAACAAATTCGATATTCTCGGATTTACGCTGCCATATGAGCAAATCTATACGAATGTGCTCAATATTCTAAATCTTGCCGGTCTTCCATTGCTCTCCAGCGAGCGCGGCGCCGGGCATCCCCTGATCATTGCCGGCGGGCAGGCTTGCTACAATCCGGAGCCGATGGCCGATTTTATTGACGCGTTCGCGATTGGCGAAGGCGAAGAACTTATTCTTGACATCACCCGCGCGTATCAGAAATGGAAATCCTCCAGCACATCCCGGGAGGAATTGCTCAAATCCCTCGCCCGAATTCCCGGCGTGTATGTACCCAGCTTATATGACATCACATACCACCCTGACGGGACAATTTCCAATGTCGCCGGGCGTATACCCGGCGCGGCGCTGCCAGTCCAAAAGCGGATTGTCAGTCAACTGCCGCCTGCCACCACGCGTTTTCTGGTCCCCAATGTTGAAACCGTGCACGACCGGATTTCGGTCGAAATCATGCGCGGTTGTACGCGCGGCTGCCGCTTCTGCCATGCCGGCATGGTGAACCGGCCTGTGCGCGAACGCGAACCGGATGAAATCCTGGCGGCCGTACAGGCAGCGCTGGACGCTACCGGATACGAGCAGGTTGGTTTGCTATCGCTTTCCTCTTCCGACCACACCCGAATATTGGAGATTATTCAGGGCGTGTACGATAAATTTAAGGACGACCGCGTCCAGGTGAACCTGCCATCCCTGCGTATCGCCTCATTTTCAGTCGACCTGATGGATGAGTTGAAAGATTTGCGCCCCGGTGGTGGTTTCACCCTGGCGCCAGAAGCCGCTACAGAGCGCATGCGCGCGATTATCAACAAGCCGTTGGATGAAGAGGTCATCCTGGAGACAGCCCGCACAATTTTCGAGCACGGTTGGCTGAGCCTGAAACTGTATTTTATGATTGGCTTGCCCCAGGAGACGATCGAAGACGTTCAAGCTATCCTGGACCTCGCGCGCAAAATTAAAGGGATTGGCAAGGCTATCAAAGGCAATCGCGTTAGAATCCACCTCGGAATCGCCACCTTCATCCCCAAGCCGCATACTCCCTTCCAATGGTATTCGATTGAAGACGCGCATTCCCTGCAAGCTAAGATCGATTTGCTCAAGGACGGAACGCGCAAGTCGGACATCAAAATGACTTACAACCCGCCGGACTCCACTCTGCTGGAAAGCTGGCTATCGCGTGGGGACCGGCGTTTGGGTCCGGTGATTTTGCAAGCCTGGAAGAACGGCGCGAAGCTGGACGCCTGGACGGAAAGGTTCAACCTCTCCGCCTGGCTGGCAGCTTTCGAGGCTTGCGGCGCGGACCCGGATTTCTACACCAAAAGGCAGCGCGGTCTGGATGAAATCCTGCCCTGGGACCATATATCTACCGGCGTCAGCAAGCGCTTCCTTTTGACCGACTTACGCCTGAGCCTGGCTGGCAGAACCCGCGAAGACTGCCGAAAGAACTGCTATCACTGCGGCATTCTGGATGCCTTTGGCAGCTTGAAACCATCCGAAGCGGAAGTCTATTGGGGGTGCCCGTGACAAACTCGCAGCCAATTCGCGTTCGGGTCCGCTTCTCCAAGGACGGCGACCTGCGCTTTACCGGTCACCTGGATTTGCAGCGGCTTTTTGAACGGGCATTACGCCGCTCGGGACTGCCCCTGCGATACAGCCAGGGTTTCAACCCCAAAGTCCGCTTGAACCTGGCCAGCGCCTTGCCCCTGGGCTTCTCTTCTGAAGCGGAGCTTTTGGATTTCTGGCTGGATGAAGCGCTTGACACCGCCGCGGTCGAGCGGCATCTGCGCGCAGCGCTGCCAGCGGATATCCGCATCCGACAGGTGGATTTCGTCCCGAACCAGCTCCCCAGCTTGCAGTCCAGCCTGAAAACTTCCCAGTACCGCGTTTTTTTTCAGCCCACCGTGGACCCCCGCGAACTCAAGGAGAAGCTCTCCGCGCTGCTTAAGCAGGAGTCCATCCCCTTTACGCGGCGCGCGAAGACGGTTGACCTGAAGCAGCTTTTGCTTTCTACGCGCTGGGAAGAAAGCGCCAACGGTTCTGAGCTTATGCTGGAGATGAAATCCACACCCGAAGCGAACGGCCGCCCGGATGAGCTGCTGTCCCTTCTGGGATTGACGCCGGGAACTTACCAGGTCTGTCGGACGGGGATGTCCTTCCGTTCCAGCGAGGGGGAAACAAATGGATGACTGTATTTTTTGCCACATTATTAAGGGGGAAGTCCCCTGTTGGAAGGTGCTGGAGACGGAACACGCCCTGGCATTCCTGGACCTGGAACCGGTGATGGAGTACCACACCCTGGTTATTCCCAAAGCCCACTACCGGGATATATTCAGCGTCCCGGAGGACGTGCTTTGGCAAACGGGTTCCGCGATTAAGCAAGTCGCGCGC
>JBCFBH010000032.1:0-1963 GCA_038562595.1 Anaerolineaceae bacterium | reverse complement strand
GTTCAACAATTCCGGGAGCTTTGCCCGCCAAACCGTTTTCCATTTGCATTTCCACATAGTTCCGGTACGGCCCGGAAAGCCTCTGCTAAGTTTTACGAAGCGCCCTGAGTTGGTGAAAAAATACCCCGATTTGCTGCGGGCTTTGGAGGCTTGACCCCGGCCAGGCAGGCGCGGATTGGTTTTTTAGGTATAATATCCAGACTGTTCCCGTGGCCTAATGGAGAAGGCATCGGCCTCCGAAGCCGGTCATGTGAGTTCGAATCTCACCGGGAACATTCATTTGAGCCCGGGCAAATGATGGGGAAAGCCTGCTAAATCTGCCTTTGAATTCGGCATCGAGGTGCTTATGGTCGAAGAGGATATCCGTCTCCAAATAGAAAATCTCCGGAAGCAGCTTCATTACCACAATTATCTTTACCACACCCTGGATGCCCCGCTTATCACTGATTATGAATATGATCAACTTTACAGACGCTTAAAAGAGCTTGAAAGCGCGCACCCCGAGCTTATTACGCCTGATTCCCCTACCCAGCGCAGTGGAGGGCAGCCGCTCGATAAATTCCGGAAAGTGGAACACCCCGCAGCCGTCCTGAGCCTGGCAAACGGTTTTGGTCGGCAGGATACCTTGGATTGGTATGAGCGCATCGCGCGCCTTGACCCGGCCGTCGCCCAAGCGGATTATATTTTGGAACCCAAGCTTGACGGTCTTACCGTGGTGCTAACATATACGGATGGTCTCTTTACCCTCGGCGCCACCCGCGGGGACGGAATGGTCGGGGAGGATATCACGGAGAATCTGAAGACAGTCCCGATGCTCCCGCTGCGCATCCCGGTGCAAGGCAGCGCCCGACCGCCCGCGCGCATCGTTGTGCGCGGTGAAGCGATCATCTTCAAGGACGATTTTGCCCGTCTGAACGCGGAACTTGAGCAGCGCGGTGAAAAAACCTACCTCAACCCTCGCAACACTGCCGCGGGTTCCTTACGCCAGCTTGACCCAGCCATCACAGCCAGGCGGCCATTAAAAATTTTTGTCTACCAGATACTCGAGTCTTCCGAAGGAACGCCCGCCACGCAAAGCGGCATCCTGGAGTACTTGAAGGAACTTGGTTTTCCGGTCAACCCCTTACACTGGCACGCGGAAAATATCGAACAAGCGATTCAAATTTGTGAGCAGCAAGCCGCCGACCGCCACACCTGGCCCTACGATGCCGACGGCATCGTCATAAAAGTGAACGACCAAGCCCTGGCACGCCGATTGGGTTTTTCTGGGAAAGACCCGCGCGGCGCGCTCGCGTTCAAGTACCCCGGTCAGGAAGTTGAGACCACCTTGCTGGATATCCAGGTGAACGTCGGCAGGACAGGCGTGCTGACGCCGCTTGCGGTCCTCGCGCCGGTAAGCATCGGCGGGGTGATTGTGCGTCAGGCTACCTTGCACAACTTCGATTTCATCCGCGAGAAGGACATCCGCATTGGCGACCGGGTTCTCCTGAAACGCGCCGGCGAGGTCATCCCGTACATCCTCGGTCCCCTTCCTGACAAACGCAGCGGCAGCGAGAGGATTTTTGTGGTCCCGAGCGAGTGCCCTTCCTGCGGTTCACCAATCCAGAAAGTGCCGGAGGAAGTTGCGTATTACTGCGTGAACAGCAGCTGTCCGGCGCAACTGGTAAGGAACGTCGAAAATTTTGCCTCCCGCGGCGCGCTGGATATCTCCGGGTTAGGCTCGCAGATTGTCGCCCAGCTCGTTGAGAACGGTCTGGTATGGTCCGCCGCCGACCTTTATACCCTGAATCGGGAGGAACTTCTGCGACTGGAAAAGTTTGGCGAGAAAAAAGCGGATAACCTGCTGCAGGCGATTGAAGCCTCCAAGCAGCAGCCCTTGGAGCGCCTGATTATTGGTCTGGGTATTCATGGGGTCGGCGAGGTGGCAGCCCGCAAGCTTGCCCACACCTTCCGCAGCCTGGAC
>JBCFBH010000031.1:4216-22161 GCA_038562595.1 Anaerolineaceae bacterium | reverse complement strand
GGGGTTTCGATCCTTCGAATCCGCCTGGCCAGGCTCGTGAGCCTTTTTTTTCGAGAAAACCATGAATTATTTTGTCGCTCTGTGGCAGGATGCGATAAATTCACAATCTCTCAGCATGACACGAACTTGTCATCATGAGCTTGCGACGCGATACCCAAAGGGTACTTTGTCTCCCTGTTAATTACAGGCAGATTGCCGCGCTTCCTACAATGACGAATCCCTTGTCCTCCTGATACCCTGAAGGGCACGGGTCGCAAGCGCAGGACCTTTGCTTTCGCAATCAGGCAGACTGCTGCCCCGCCCCCTTTAGCTGTTTCAAGGCTCAGCTCACCCCAACCGCGCGGGCTCGCCGCCGCTCGCAAAAACAGCCGGCATGCTCGGCGGTCACCTTCTGCCAGGAGGAAAAGTTTTCCTTGGGCAGGCGAGCTGCGCCAAGGCGCCCTCGCATCCTACAATTCGGCACTTTTACCCGAATCAAATTGAAACCCTTTTACGTCAGGCTTTCATGATAAACTTGATATTATTGTTCACCCCCTTCATACTTTATGGAGCCTGCCATGAAAAAAATCCTGTTAGTTGCCGCATTATTACTAAGTGTAGGGCTTGCCTGCTCCCTGGGCAGGAACGCCACCCCATCTGCAACGGAAGCCGTTCCGCCCACCCTCGCTCTTGCGCCAAGCGAGGTTCCCGCCGCAAGCCAGCTGCCGGCTGAAACGAGCGCTCCGGAGGTTTCCGCCGAGCCCACTTTGGTGCCTTCGCCCACCGCGGAATCAGCCGCGCCGCTCTCCTCTCAGAATGCGCTCCCGGAGCAGGGAGAGATTCTGTTGGAAGACGACTTTTCGACTACTGGCAAAGCCTGGTACACCGGTGAAGAAAACGGCAATTCCATCACAAACCTGAGCGGAATCATGGAATTCACCGTCACCAAAGAAAGCTGGCTGGTCTGGACAGAATCCACATTGCTGTACACGCCTGATGTGGTGATGGAGGTGGATGCCCAGTTATGGGACGGCGACCTGACCAACAACTACGGCGTGATGTGCCGCTATGTGGACGCCGACAACTATTACTCGCTCACGATTGCCAACGACGGCTACGTGGAAATCCTCAAGTATGTCGGTGGGGAAGCTGAATTGCTGTACGGTGAGATGCAATTAGCCAACTTTGACGCGAACGTGAACCACCTGGCTGCCAGCTGCATCGGCGAGACGCTGGCGCTGTACGTGAACGGCGAGTTCATCGTCAGCGTGGAAGACAGCAGCCTGAGCAGCGGAGACGTCGGTTTGGTTGTGGGCACATACGACCAGCCGCCAGTGACCGTGCGCTTCGATAACTTTATCGCGTACACGCCTCGTTAACGCGTGCGGCTGCTTGACCCGCGGCAGGCGATTGGGTATACTTTTTATCGCCAGCCGGAGTGGCGGAACAGGCAGACGCGCACGACTCAAAATCGTGTACCCTCGGGTATGTGGGTTCGATTCCCACCTTCGGCATACGTGAATGAAAACGCTTCATCCAATAGAAAGATGGAGCGTTTAATTTTTTCCGAAGGGGGTCAACTTCCCAGCACGCCCAGGTCCTTGCCAACTTTGTGGAAAATCCCCAGCGCCTGGTCCAGGTCGCTCTGGCTGTGCGCGGCGGAGAGCATCACGCGGATGCGTGCCATCCCCTGGGGTACCGTGGGGAAGCCCAGCGCCATCGCGAACAAGCCTTCGTCAAAGAGCCGCCGGCTGAATTCGCGCGCCAGCTGCACCTCGCCCAGCATCACGGGCGTAATGGGGGTTTGGGTCGCGCCGGTATCAAAGCCCAGCGCGCGCATTTCCGCCTGGAAGTAGCGCGCGTTCGCCCATAGGCGGTCCACCAATTCGGTGGATTCTTCCAGCAGGTCCACAGCTGCCAGGCAGGCGGCAGTATCCGGCACAGTGACGGCGGAGGAGAACAGGAAAGGTCGTCCGCGCTGGCGCAGCCATTCGATGACGCGCGCGCTGCCGGCTACCACGCCTCCAACCACGCCAAACGCCTTGGAGAAGGTGCCCACCTCCACGTCCACCCTGCCGTGCAGGTGGAAATGGTCCACGATGCCGCGTCCGCCTTCGCCCACCACGCCTTCGCCGTGCGCGTCGTCCACCATGGTCATCACGTCGTAGCGTTCGGCGATTTCCACCAGTTTATCGAGCGGGGCAATATCTCCGTCCATAGAGAACACGCCGTCGGTAATCATCAGCGCCCGCCGGTAAGTGCCAGAAGCTGCCCGCACTTGCTTTTCAAAATCCTCCGGGTCGGCATGGGCAAAACGGATAATTTTGGCGCCGGAGAGGCGTGAGCCATCGATGATGCTGGCATGGTTGAGCGCGTCCGAGAAAATGACATCTTCCTTGCCGACCAGGGCCGGGATGGTGGCGCCGTTCGCGGAGAAGCCGGATTGGAAGGTGAGGGCGGCTTCGACCTTTTTAAAGGCAGCCATGCGCTTTTCCAACTGCAGATGCAAGGACATAGTTCCGGCGATGCTGCGCACCGCGCCAGGACCAACGCCGTACTTTTGCATTGCTTCCGCCGCGGCTTGCACGATGCGCGGGTGGTTTGCCAGCCCCAGGTAGTTATTCGAGCAGAAATTCAGCACCTTTTTGCCGTCCACCACCAGCCAGGCACCCTGTGGGGAATCGAGTGTGCGGATACTGTTATAGAAACCGGTGTCTTTGAGGTTTTTCAGTTCGTCATCAATCCAGGCTAATTTGTCAGTCATGCGTTCCTCTGCTTTAATCGGGTGAGTTAGGCTGATTATACTGCAGGCAGGCTGCTCGTCAGCGCGGGGCTGCTTTTTTTTCGAGAGATATTTAGCCACCGCAAGGTAAATCTTCATCAACGCGAGGAAAGAAGCGATACCCAAAGGGTACTTTGTCTCCTTACGCGCAAACTGGCAGATTGCCGCGGTCGCTGGCGCTCCCTCGCAACGACGAAACGCCCCGTCATCGCAAGCCTGCGAAGGGTCTTACGCTTTAGCACGGCATTAGCTTCTTCGCTGCGGCTTGCACCCAACGGGTGTCAGCATGACAAGATGAACGTCATCGCGCGGCACAAAGCGATACCCAAAGGATACTTTGCCTCCCGGCGAGGTGTTTGTTCGCCAGCGCAAGGCACGAAGCGATCTCCCATCTGGCCCGGCTTCTCGGCAGGAAGTTTAGGCAATTGGCTGCGCGAGTTGGCTGTCCTATTCTTGTACGAAAACAGCCGCGGCGACCAAATGATTTGCGTCCCGAGCGCAGACCAAGACGGCCGAAAGCTTATCCATCCCCAAATCGGATTATAATAGGCGCCATAACCAATCCTGAAGGAACAACTGATGAATATGTTCTTTGCCCCTATTGAAAAACTGACCCAATATCTGGACCCGGGAACCGGCAGCATGGTGATCCAGGTCATTTTTGCAGCTTTGTTGAGCGTTGGCGTCCTGGTAAGAGTATTCTGGAGAAAAATTCGCAGTTGGTTCACCCCGAAAAATTCCGCGGTCAACGCAGACCTTGACCCGACAGAAATTGTAGGGGGTGAATCTGACCCACAGGTGCCTGAAGACAGCCTGAAATAGCCGTGCAGCTTTCGCTTATTTTCGCTTTTCCGTTATTCCCTGGAGCAAAGTGATGAAACTGCCCAGTTCATTTCGTGACCCGAGCGGCTTTATGTTCGCCCAGAAGGGCGTTTTATACCGCCAGGTGAACCTGAGTTATCAGGAACATTATGATCAGATGATGGAATCCGGCTTGTACCGGCAGTTAAGCTCCGCGCGGGCGCTCATTCCTCATGAAGAATGCTCCGCGGCGATTGCCCCAATTCCCGGCGCAGCCTACAAAATCATCAAGCCCGAGCCAATCGCGTTTATTTCCTACCCTTATGAATGGTGCTTTGACCAATTGAAAGACGCGGCCGTGCTGACGCTTTCCATTGCCAGGCGCGCTCTTCAGTACGATATGATTTTAAAAGACGCCAGCGCGTTTAACGTTCAATTCCTGAATGGCAAACCAATTTTCATCGACACGCTCTCCTTCGAACGCTATCAACCCGGCACTCCCTGGGTCGCGTACAAGCAGTTTTGTCAACACTTTCTGGCGCCGCTAAGCTTAATGGCAAAAGTAGACATCCGCCTCAATCAACTGCTGCGGGTTTACATCGACGGTATTCCTCTGGACCTGACCAGCGCCCTCCTTCCCAAAGCGACCTTGCTGAGCCCGAATTTGCTAAGCCATATCCACCTGCACGCGAAGACGCAACAAAAATATGCCGGCGCGGAATTACCGGAGGACCATATCTCAGGCAGAATGACCAAGAATGCCCTGTTGGGATTGCTGGACAGCCTCCTTTCCACGATAAGAGGCCTGAAGCTGAAGGCGCAAAAGACGGAATGGGAGAACTACTACGAACAGACCAATTACGCGCAGGCAGCTTTCGAATTGAAACGGCAAAAAGTAAGCGAGTTTATTCTCAGGGTCCGCCCCCGCTCTGTTTGGGACCTGGGCGCCAATACCGGCGAATTCAGCCGGGCAGCCAGCAATCTGGGAATCCAGACCATTGCTTTTGATATTGACCAAGGGGCGGTTGAGCGGAATTACGCCCTCGTGAAACAGGATAAGGAAACCAAGATCCTGCCGCTCTGCATGGACCTGACCAATCCTTCGCCCGCTTTGGGATGGAACTGTCAGGAAAGAATGTCACTGCTGGAACGCGCTCAGCCAGATATGGTCATGGCCTTAGCATTGGTTCATCATCTGGCGATATCGAACAATATCCCTCTGGAGAGCCTGGCGGACTTTTTTGCCGCGCTTGGGCGCTGGCTCATTATCGAATTCATTCCCAAGTCAGACTCCCAGGTGAAGCGCTTATTATCCTCGCGGCAGGATATTTTCCCGGACTATACCAAAGCCGGCTTTGAAAGCGCCTTTCGGTTGCACTTCGAGATTTTGGAGGAAGCCCCCATCGCCGGGTCTGAGCGAATTCTTTACCTCATGGAACGTAAGCAGGCGTTTTCCTGAAGCTAAGCTGAAGCTTCCTAATTATCCACGATGAAATTTGTCTTCTTTTGAGCCGGGCACGGTGATTCCTCTGGGCGCCAGGCGGGTTATCTTATGAATATTTGCCGTGCTGCCTGCTTACCAATCCGCCAGAGTAAAAATCCATTTTCCATACTAAAGGGCGAAAACACCCCACAAGCGCAGCCGGCTATCCGCCCTTACCCTAAGGCTCCAACGCTGCTTACAGAGCCGTTTTTGAGCACGCAAGCTCCTGCGCAGATCCCGCAAACCGTCCAACGCGGCGAAAGTGGTAAAATCATGCCAATCAGGCGCAGATGAACACCAAACCGAAACCGCCCTTACCCTTCCATCCACTGCTTTTCGCGGCCTTCCCGGTGCTCTCATTGTTAGGTCACAACATTCAGGAAGTCTCACTGCGCGCTGGTCTGCGCCCGCTGCTGATCATACTCGGCGGAGCGGCTAGCATCTGGTTGATGCTTTCCCTGGTGGCAAAATCCTTTCAAAAAGCAGGTTTAGTCAGCTCGTGGCTGCTTTTGTTGTTTTACACCTACGGGCGCACGTACAGCGCTGCCGAAGCGGCGGATAGTATCTTTCAGTTTCTTGGTCATCACCGCATCCTGCTGCCGTTGTGGACCGTATTGGGCGGGGTTGGCGCTTATCTGATCCTGAAATTTGTGAAGGAAAGCAGCAGTTTCACAATCATACTGAATGTTTTTTCAGCCTTTTTATTGATCATCCCGGTTTATCAACTCGTTACCTATGAAATCCGCGCCAACAGCGCCGGAAAAGGGATATCCCAGCCTGGGGTTGCGGCTGCGGCAGAAAGCGTGAAGCTTCAACCGGGCACCCTCCCGGATGTCTACATCATCATATTGGATGCACATTTGCGCAGCGATGTGCTCGAAACGACCTTCAACCTTGATAACACTGACTTCATTGAAGAACTTACCGGGATGGGCTTTTACGTGCCCCCATGCAGTATGAGCAATTATGCTTATACTCCCCTCTCAATTTCCTCATTTCTTAATATGCAGTATCTGCAGGATATCAGCGCTGATTTTGCGCCGCCGAATAACGACAGCGAACCACTGTTTGAGCTAATCAAACATAACGAGGTCAGAAAGAACCTCGAATCCCTGGGGTATAGCACGTATTCACTAGCTTCTTACCAGCGCATTGCCTGGACTGACGCTGATCATTACTACCCTCTGGATTCAACCAGCTTGCTCTCCACTGAGGAACGGATTGTGTTCAGCAAATTTGAGCGGATGTTGTTCGACACCACGGTGGTGCGCATTCTCACGGATTATAAAGGCGGCGCGACTACCTCCGATAAAATCCCAGGGAATTACCCTTATGCTGACCATGTGCGTCAGCAGTGGACCATCCTGAAGGAACTGAAAGAGATCTCATCCCTGAAGGGACCTAAGCTGGTGTGGGCTCATCTGACGATGCCGCACGCGCCTTATGTGTTCTACCCGGATGGCTCGCTCATTCCTGAACCTCCAGAGCTCCCATGGGTGGTTCCTTTGCCCTGGGATGAATATCTGCAGTACTACTCCTGGGGGGTTCAGTACACAGACAATGTTATCCTTCCGGTTCTGGATGAGATTGTCAAGAACTCGGAGACTCCGCCAATTATCGCGGTAATGGGCGATCACGGCGCCGACAGCGCTAACCGTCTGGCGGTTCTGAGCGCCTTTTATGCGCCGGATCAGGTCAAGGAAAATATTGCTCCGGATATCAGCCCTGTAAATGTTTTCCGTGTGATTTTCAACGGGGCTTTTGGCGCGAGTTACGATATCCTTCAGGATGTCTCCTATCTGAGCGATAAGGAAAGCACGTTCGGGTTTACTGTCTATCCTGAGACGATGCCCGGTTGCATTCCTTAATCGGAGGCATCTTCCAGTGAAGGAACTTTCTTATCGTACACAAATGCTTCACTTGCGCCAGGCGCTCTAAAGGGAGTCAGCGACCGGAAAACCCAGAAACACAGCTATTTGCGTGGAATTCCAATCGATCCTTGCCAAGGTCGGTTAAAATAATTCTTGACCGTTTTGCCCGGAACTTTTCATGCATAAGCGTCTGAACATCCTGACCACCTTCGCGCTCTGCCTTCTCCTCGGGCTGGCTCGCCCGCTCTATGCCTCCGCCAACCCGCCAATTCCTCAATCCACCTTGCCAGACTTCCCCTGCTACCGCGACCTGAACACGCTCTATGCCGACGCGACCGCTCTCGCCGTCACGTACCCGGCGCTGGCAACCTGGACGGATATCGGCGATTCCTGGGAGAAGACCCAGCCGGGCGGCGCCCCGGGTTACGACCTGTTCGCGCTCCAGCTGACCAACAGCGCCCTGCCGGGAGAAAAGCCCGCGCTCATCCTGGTCAGCGGCACACACTCCCGCGACCTGGCGCCGGTGGAGCTGAACCTGCGCTTTGCCGAATACCTTCTTTCCGACTACGGCTCAGACCCGGACCTCACCTGGCTGTTGGACAGCGCCGAAGTGCACATCATCCTCAGCGCCAACCCGGACGGACGCGCCGTGGTGGAACAGCAAATCGCCAGCGGCGAGGCGGACGAATTTGGCGAGAACGCGCGCAAAAAGAACCTGAACAGCGCCACCTGCCCCGACCCCGCCCTTGCCGGCGTGGACCTGGACCGCAACTTCCCGTTCCAATGGCAGGTGGGGCCCACCGGCTGCATGAACGATTACCCAGGCGCGTCCGCCGGCTCCGAACCGGAAACAAGCGCTCTAATTGCCTACCTGGAAAACACGCTGGGGGATTACCGCGCTGGCAGCCCGGACGAAGCGGCGGACCCCAACGCGCGCGGACTGGTGGTGCACCTGCAAAGCTACGGAAACAAAGTCTATTATCCCTATTCCTTCCGAAGCGAGCCCGCGCCGGAGGTCGCCGCGCTGCACACCCTGGCTAACAAATTTGCCTATGGCACGCCTGCCTCGCCGGCAAAGTACTCCGGGACGGGTGCGTCTTTTTTACCCGGCAGCCTGGCAGATTTTGTGTATGGGGAAAGAGGTGTGCCCGCGCTGGCGTATATGCTCTTCAGGGACATCGAGGGTCATTACTTCACCCGCTGCAGCTTCTTCGGTAACTATCTGACCGCCAACCTGGAAGCCCTCACCCGCGCTCTAAAAAGCGTTTGGGCGCCTTACACGCTGCCCAGCGGGCCAGAACTTACCCCGCTGCTGATTTCCGTCCATCACAGCGAGCTTGAAACCTGGTGGGAACTTGCCACTACCGCGAACAGCAACATGCTGAAGGACCCCAACCCCAACGCTCCGGATGTGGCTTCCGCGGTTTACAGCTTTGACCTGCCTCCCTGGGAACCGGGCGCGGTCTTGCGCGCTCTGCCCGCGCGGGACGGCGCTTTTGACAGCCCGCAGGAACAGCTCGAAGGGCGTCTGGATTTTAGCGGGCTGGAGCCGGGTCTGCACCGGGTGTTCGCGCAGGCGTTTCTGGCGGATGGCACGCCGGGGCTGGCTTCGGCGGGCAGCGTTCTGGTGCCGGAACCACCTCCAGAGACCCCTTATCGCAGCTATATCCCCTTCTTATCACGCTGAACCAGGTTCTCAGGTCTACTCTGAGAGCAAATAAGCCAAAATCCAGTTGGTCGTGGCTTCCAACGCCTCGCGGTGGGTGCGCTCATAGTGATGCGAGGAATCCACGCCGGGACCAATCAGCGCGGCAGCCGCGGCGCCGCCCGCGTGCCAATACGCAGTGGCATCCGAGCCGTAGTTGGGGTAGATATCCACTTTGTAGGGAATGGCATAACTTTCCGCCAGCGCGCGCAGTTTGTTGCTCAGCCCGTTGTGGTAGGGCCCGCCGCTGTCTTTGACGCACAGCGTGGCATGGAATTCATCCGAAGCCTGCCCCTCGCCCATAGCTGCCATATCCACAGCAAGCAATTCCTCAACGCTCGCGGGAATATCAGCAGCGCCGCCGTGCCCGACCTCCTCAAAATTGCTGAACAGGAAGCAAACTGTGCGGGAGGGTTTGACGCCAGCCGCGCAGAGCGCCTGAATGGCAGCTGCCATGCAGGCGGCGCAGGCTTTATCGTCCAGGTGGCGCGAGCGCACAAAGCCTTCCGTCAGTTCCACCCGCGGGTCAAACGAGACAAAATCCCCAACCTGGATGCCCAGGGCGCGGGTTTGGTCGGCGTTTTGGGTGCGCGCGTCCAGGCGGACTTCCATCGTTTCGGGGCTGCGCTTTTGTTCTTTCACATCAGTAAATACATGCACAGAGGCGTGGTTGGGCAGCAGACTGCCGCGCACGAGCGCGCCGCTTTGCGTGTGCACCGTAACGCCTTCGCCTTCCACCGCGTTCCACGCGAACCCGCCGATGCTGGTCAGTTCCAGGCGTCCGCTGGGTTTAATCACGCGCACCATGGCGCCCAATGTGTCGACATGCCCGGTCAGGGCGCGGCTGGGCTCCACTTTGGCATCCTCGCCGGGCAATACCGCCAGCAGCGCGCCTTTTTTGGTCACGCGCAGGCTAATCTGCGGGAACTCCGACAGGGTTTGCCGAACCAGTTCCACTGCCTGCGCGGCAAAGCCGGTGGGGCTGGGGGTGTTCAACAAGCGCACCAAAAAGTCTTCAAGGTAGGCGTAATTCAAGGTGGGTAAGCTCGTGTTGTTCATGCCAAAAAATCCTCTCTGCCTTCAAAGGCCGCCAATTTTTGCCGCCATTCCGCGGAAACCGGTCTTGAATGTCCTTCAAAATGGTCGTACGAAACCATCACCACTTCCCCGCGCGCGAACGCCTGCCCGCCCTGTTCGTCCTCCACCTGAAAACGGAAACGCAGGCTCTTGGTACCGACGTAGTTCAGACTGAGCCCGACGCGCACGCTCTGTCCGAAGCAAATGGATGCAAGGTAGTCGCAGTGGGTGGAAGCCACCACCATGCCCATATTCTCAACGGTAACGCCGTCCCAGATGCCTGAAGCCTGATAATAGGCGGTGCGGGCGGTCTCGACATATTCGAGGACGGCGATGTTGTTCACATGGCGGTGGGTGTCCAGGTCGGCATAGCGCACGGCAATGGGGTGGTAAAACGTGAATTGTTTGGGGTAAGCGGGTGTCAGCGAGGTCATGGTTAGTGTCTCCTGAGGAAATTATAGCCAATCCGCGGAGAAAGAGGAAGCCAGCAACCCGTATCACCGGCTTTGGGCCCTTTCAAGGCTGCCTCGGTCCTCTTTTAGTAACCCTGCTGCCCGAGCAGACTGCCAGGGAATAGCATACACTCTTTGATGCAGAAGACAAATTTTAAGAGAAGTTTAGAAACGAACAGATTTGTCATCTTGTTGATAAAACTTGTAAATTTACCAAGTTTTGTCAATTGATTGACAAAACTATAGCTTACGGTATAATAGGGATGAGGAAAAAAATGATACAGCGCGATATTTACCTGAAGGCATTACAGGACTGGCGCGAAAAGCAAGTCATAAAGGTTGTTACTGGCGTTAGGCGCTGTGGAAAATCAACCTTATTTCAGCAATATATCAGTTATCTAATAAATGAAGGCGTCCAACAGGAACAAATTATCTACATCAACCTTGAAGATCTTGCCTTCGAAGCTCTGCTTGATTATCGCCGGCTTTACAGCTACATCGAGAGCCGGCTATCCCATGATGGCTTTACTTATGTTTTCCTGGACGAAGCCCAGCAATGCCAGGGTTTTGAAAAAGCAATAGACAGCCTGAACATCAAGGATAAGGTTGACCTGTACATCACCGGCTCGAACGCGAACCTGCTTTCAGGTGAATTAGCTACCCTGCTTTCCGGAAGGTATGTTCTTATTGAGATGCTGCCTTTGTCCTTCAAAGAGTTTGTGTCTGCTGTTAGCGGGAACGTTCCTGTCCGGGAGAGCTTTAATCGCTATTTGCGTTACGGTTCATTTCCTTATCTGACCCAGCTGAACATCTCAGATTCCACATTCCAGACATACATTGAGGGAATTTACAGCACAATTCTGATAAAAGACGTTGCCACGCGCGAGGGGATAAGGGACATTTCCCTACTGGAGGATATTATCAGGTTCCTGAGCGGCAGCATCGGCAGCCCAATTTCGGCGAACCGCATATCCGACGCGATTAACGCGTCAGGTCGAAGTATTTCCGTGAACACAGTGGACAAGTATCTGAAAACCCTGACGGAGAGCTACATTTTTTACAAAGCAGAGCGTTTTGACGTTAAGGGACGTAATCTATTAAAAACTCTGTCCAAGTACTACATTGTGGATACTGGTCTTAGGAATTTCTTGCTTTCTAATCCTTCATACGACATCGGACATCAGATTGAGAACATCGTATATTTTGAGTTATTGCGAAGAAACTACAAAGTAAATGTCGGAAAAGTGGATGACAAAGAAGTGGATTTTGTTGCCAACGACGGGAACCAGATGGTCTATTTTCAGGTAGCAACCACGGTGCTCCCCGAAGAAACGCTCTCAAGGGAACTGCAGCCCTTCAGAGCAATTCCGGACAACTTCCCCCGCATGCTCCTGACACTGGACGACATTCCCGCCTATGCCAATCACGAAGGCCTTCATCAAAAATACTTGTTGGACTGGCTGCTTGAATAAAAGCAGCTGCAAAAATGGTCTGTTTTCGTAGAAAACAAACAAGGTCTATCAGGGAAATCTCCCCGGCATCCGCCTCTGACATACTGACCTTCCTGAGAGGACTATCTTTCACCCAATCAGCCCGCCTTACGGGTACAATTGATTCATCATGCTCGAAAATCCACTTGAGCCCTGGTTAGACACCATCATCCAAGGCAACTGCCTCGAGGTCCTGCCCACCCTGCCCGCTGAATCGGTGGACCTGATTTTTGCCGACCCGCCCTACAATCTCCAGCTGCAGGATGAACTCTGGCGACCGAACACCACCCGCGTGGACGCTGTTGATGCGGATTGGGATAAATTCGAGACCCTGGAAGCCTACGATGACTTCACCCGCGCCTGGCTGACGGCCTGCCGGCGCGTGCTGAAACCCACCGGCACCTTGTGGGTCATCGGTTCCTATCACAATATCTACCGCGTCGGGCGCATCCTGCAGGATTTGGATTACTGGATTCTGAACGACATCGTGTGGGTCAAGAGCAACCCGATGCCAAACTTCCGCGGCGTGCGCTTTACCAACGCGCACGAGACCCTGCTCTGGGCGCAGAAAGAACGCGGGGCGAGCTATACCTTCAACTACCACGCCATGAAATCCCTGAATGACGACCTGCAGATGCGCTCCGATTGGTTTATTCCGATCTGCACCGGCAGCGAACGCCTGAAGGAAGACGGGCGTAAAGTGCACCCGACCCAAAAACCCGAAGCGCTGCTCTACCGCGTCCTGCTGGCAAGCACCAATCCGGGCGATGTGGTGCTCGACCCCTTCTTTGGCACCGGCACTACCGGCGCGATGGCTAAAAAACTGCAGCGGCACTACATTGGCATTGAGGTGGAAGAGGCCTATGTGCGCAGCGCCCGCAAACGCCTCAGCCGCTACACGCAGTTGGAATTCAACGCGCCTATTTTCATCACGCCCAACCCGCGCAGTCTGGAGCGCGTGCCCTTTGGCGCGCTGGTGGAGCAGGGCTTCATCGAGCCCGGGCAGGCGCTTTTCTTCGGGCAGGAAGACGACCTGAAAGCCACCGTCCAGGCAGACGGCTCGCTGGTTTGCCGCGGGGAGCGCGGGTCCATACACGCGCTTGCGCGAAGCTTACGCAAAGGGCCGGCAAACGGATGGGAGCTTTGGTACTATTGGGACGCGGAGACACAATCGCGCCAGCCCATCAACAAACTGCGCGCCAAATACCGCGACAGCGTAAAAAAACATCATTCAGGATGAAACAGGAGTTACTAAAACAGATTTATGGAAACGAAACAAACCTACACGCAAAGCCGCTGGAGCCTGGACGACCTTTTCACGGGTTTTGAGGACCCCAACATCGAAGCGACCTACGAAAAATTGGACGCGATGGTTGCCCAGTTCGAGAAGTACCGCGAGGAACTGCAGCCCGACATTTCTGCCGAACGGTTTATGGAAATTGTGGCTGGCTCGGAAGCAATGGAAAAGCTTGGGATTCGCCTGTACGGCTTCGCCGAGCTTTCTTTCGCGGCCAACACCCAGGACCAAAAAGCCCAGATTGCCGTGGCGCGCATTCAACAGTTCGCGGCGGATATGTCCAACCGCACGCTTTTCTTCAGCCTGTGGTGGAAAGCGCTGGACGACGTGAACGCGCGCCGCCTTATGCAAGCCAGCGGGGATTACCGCTACTGGCTGGAGCAAATCCGCAATTTCAAGCCCTATACGCTCAGCGAAGCCGAAGAAAAGGTGATTAACATCAAGAACGTCACCGGCTCCAACGCGCTGAATATGCTCTACGACTCGCTCACGAACCGCTATGTCTTCCACCTGGAAGTGGACGGCGAGCAAAAAGAACTCACCCGCGGGGAATTGATGACCTACGTGCGCGGCGCCTACCCCGAACTGCGCGCCAAAGCCTATCAGGAGCTTTACCGCGTCTACGGCGAGGACGCCCCCATCCTTGGGCAGATTTATCAGAACCTGGTGCGCGATTGGCGCAACGAAAACGTCTCTTTACGCGGCTTTGGCAGCCCGATTTCCGTGCGCAACCTGATTAACGACATCCCGGATGAGATTATCGATACGCTCATCGAGGTCACCCGCAAGAACCTGGGCGTCTTCCACCGCTATTTCAAACTGAAGGCCAAAAAGCTGGGCGTGGACAAACTGCGCCGCTACGATATTTACGCGCCGGTCACCACGGCCGACAAACGCTTCAGCTACGAAGAAGCCGTCGCGCTCACCTTCGAAGCTTTTGACCGCTTTGACCAGGTCTTCGCCAGCAAAGCGCGGCGCGTCTTCGCCGAAAAGCACGTGGACAGCGAAGTGCGCAAAGGCAAAATGGGCGGCGCGTTCTGCTCCACCATCCTGCCCGAGCTGACCCCCTGGGTGCTGCTGAACTACCAAGGCAAATCCGATGACGTGTCCACGATGGCGCACGAACTCGGGCACGCTGTGCATTCCATGATGGCGGAAGGGCACACGCTCTACACCCAGCATGCCTGCCTGCCGCTGGCGGAAACGGCTTCCACCTTCGGCGAAATGACCCTGACCGACCTGATGCTCGAGCGCGAAACAGACCCGGCTGTCAAGGAAGACATCCTATTCGGGCAGTTGGACGACGCCTTTGCCACCATCCTGCGCCAGATTTATTTCGCCATCTTTGAGCGCACCGCGCACGAGAAGATTACCCAGGACGCCTCGGTGGACGAGCTTTCGGAGCTTTACCTCGAGAACCTGAAAGAGGAATTTGGCGACGCGGTGGACGTGAGCGATGAGTTCAAGTATGAGTGGGTTTCCATTCCGCACATTTATGGCACGCCCTTCTATGTCTACGCCTACGCCTTCGGGCAGCTGCTGGTTTTCGCGCTGTACAAGCGCTACCAGGAAGAAGGCGAGAGCTTCAAGCCCAAGTATCTGCGCATCCTCTCCGCAGGCGGCTCCATCGCCCCGGTGGAACTGCTGGCGGAAGCCGGCCTGGACGTGACCAAGGTTGAATTCTGGCAGGGCGGCTATGATATTATCGACGGCATGGTCAAGCGGCTGGAAGCGCTTTAAACTGCCTGGAAGCAAGTTCTTCTGAAGCGCCCCGGAGGCTTACCAAGTTCCCGGGGCGCTTTTTATTGCCCGCTCGCAATTTTACTGGGACAATCACAATTATTATCACCCTGTCTTATTCGGTCCGGTGGTGGATAGCGGCAACCCCGCGGGCTGCCGGGATTACAACGACACGCTGCTGAGCTCGGACCAGCTGCAGACAAACCCGCGTCCCTACGCTGGAGGTTCCGCGCAGGCTTATACTCCGCGCTGCGACCTTGGCGCGATTGAGTCGTTCAGAATCCGGCGGGAGCTCTTTTTGCCGCAGTTGCTGAAGTGAAATCTGAGCGGATACGGCGCCAGCGGAGTTATGGAAAAGTCGAACAGCTTTGGAGGGGAGAGGGTCAGCTTATTAGTCCAGAGCCAGGTGCTTACTAAAAGAGAAAAGGGCGTTCCTCAGGGAGCGCCTTGACTTTTATCTCAGGCTGCTCAGGCCGCGTTTCTTGGCGTGTTTTCCGCTTCCAGGATGTTCTGGATGGCATCGCTGACGCGCGTGGCAGTTTCGACATTGTTCATTGTATACAGGTGGATGCCGCGCACATCGTGGTCAATCAGGTCCATAATTTGCTCGGTGGCGTAGTAGATGCCAGCGTCGAACAGCGCTTTGGGGTTGTCGCCGTAACGGCTGAAGAGGCGCGAGAGCCTGGCGGGAACGCTGGCGCCGCTCAATGCCACGGTGCGCTCAATCTGGCGGATGTTGGTGATGGGCATGATGCCGGCTTCCATGGGGACGTGAACGCCGGCGCGTTCCGCCAGGTCCCGGAAGATGTAAAATTTTTCATTGTCAAAGAAAAGCTGGGTAATCAGGTGCCCTACCCCGTTATCGATTTTTATTTTCAGGTTCTCGATGTCTTTCTCCAAGGATTCGCATTGGTAGTGGCATTCGGGGTAACAGGCGCCCAGCAGGTTGAAGTTGGAGTCGTATTGTTTGATGAAGGCAGCCAGATCGCTGGCATGCTTAAAATCCTCTTTGGGCGGCACTTCCGCGGAAATATCACCCCGCAGCACCATAATATTCTGCACCTGGTTTGCCTTCAGTTTTTCCAGGGTTTCCAGGGCTTCGGAGCGGTCCAGATTGACGCAGGTGAGGTGCGCGACGGGTTCCACGTGGTAGGTCGAGAGGATGAGAGAGGCGATTTCGATGGTTTTTTCGCGCTGCGCCGCGCTGCCGCCCGCGCCGTAGGTGACGCTGATAAAATCCGCGGGGATGCCGCGCAGCCGGAGCAGCGTGTTGTAGATGGTGTTATACGAGGTATCTTTTTTCGGCGGGAAAATTTCCAGCGAAAAGATGGTTTTCTTGTGGTCGAATATTTTTGTAATATTCATGCGCGGCTCCAGGTTAGAGTTTTATTGTATCAAGAGTGCGCTGGATTGGGAAATCAGCCTGAATATGCCGCAGGAAGTTCGATAATCTGTAGGTTCCGTTCAATCTCGTTGCAGATATCATGTATAGTCTTTGCATAAGTTGGAGTTGTCAGGCTGGAAATTGACATTGACGTTAAAATGCTCCCAAATGCAAGCTGCTACACAAGCAATACGCGTGCGCGATTTACGGGTTGGGCTTCATCGGCGCGGCGATTTACTTCACCGGTACAGCCACAAGGTTCTGGATCAGCGTTCCGGGCTTTTGAAGGCTTTCTTTATGTCCGTCGTCCCGAGCCTGTGAAGCGATACCCAACGGGCCGCTACGTCTTCCGGGCTGAGCAAAAGGCAGATTGCCACACCGTTTTGCCTGGGAAGCTGATCCGGTTGGACAGAAGCACCACCGCAAAACGGTTCGCAACGACGAATCGTTTGTCACCCTGATACCCTAAAGGGTACAGGTCGACAGCGAAGGGTCTTGCGCTTTGCCACAGAAGAATTAGATTCTTCACTCCGTTCAGAATGACAAGATTTACTTCATCGCGAAGTGTGGCGATCTCCCGGTTATTTACAGGCGGACTGCCGCGGTCGCTGCGCTCCGTCGCAGTGCCGAATCTTTTGTCACCCTGAGCCTGCGAAGGGTCTGGCGCTTTGCCACAGAAGAATTAGATTCTTCACTCCGTTCAGAATGACAAGATTTACTTCATCGCGAAGCGTGGCGATCTCCCGGTTATTTACAGGCGGACTGCCGCGGTCGCTGCGCTCCCTCACAGTGCCGAATCGTCTGTCACCCTGAGCCACGGCGCGGGTCTACCCACGTCCGCCGGAGGCTTATGGTATATTTTAACCATCACTTCACGCTCAGGAGCAGCCGTTCATGTTCATTGCCATCGAAGGTGTCATCGGCGTCGGGAAAACCACGCTCGCCCGTTTCGTCCATTCCGCTTTTTCTGCTGATTTGCTCCTGGAAGTCTTCGAAGAAAACCCCTTCTTAAGCGATTTTTACAGCGACCGCAGCCGCTACGCCTTTCAAACCCAAATCTTCTTCCTGCTCAGCCGCTATCAACAACAGCACCGCGTCATCCCGGATACCCTGGCAGCCGGCAGAATGATCATCTCCGATTACACCTTTGAAAAAGACGCCCTCTTTGCCGGCATCAACCTGGCTGGAGACGAACTGGCGATGTACCACCGCGTCCACGAAGCCCTGGCGGAAAAAATCCCCCAGCCAGACCTGGTGGTGTTCTTGCGCGCCAGCACCGAGACGCTGATGCAGCGCATTGCCCACCGCGACCGCCCCTACGAACGCGGAATGGACCGCGCCTATATCGACGAGTTGAACCAGGCCTACGAGGCGTTCTTCGCGCATCCCCGCTGGGAAGGCCGCCTGCTGCCGATTGAAACGGACGCCCTGAACATCGTTGCCCGCCCGGACGATCTGACTTACGTCATCAACCGCATCCGCCAGACGCTGCGCATCGCGCCGTTTCAGGAAAGCCTGCCCTTGGGAGGCTGAAAGAGGAGGTATTGTGCACATCACCCGGGATTTACTGGTCAAGTTTGCCAGGGAGTACGTTGCGAAGAAAACACGCCCATCGAACGACATCGTCGCCGTATATCTCACCGGTTCCGTCCTGACGGAAGACCCTTTGATTGGCGGCAGCACGGATATTGACCTGGTGGTCGTGCACAAAGAGAACCCTGTGTTGGAGCGCGAGGTGCAGCGCATCAGCTACGAAATCTCGCTGGACGTGCAGCACCATCATCAGTCCTTCTACACCTTTCACCGCCGCCTGCGCCTGAACCCCTGGCTGGGATTCGCGCTTTGCGACCACAGGGCCATTCTGTACGACACGGATCATTGGCT
>JBCFBH010000031.1:0-4206 GCA_038562595.1 Anaerolineaceae bacterium | reverse complement strand
TTTAACAGCCCCGAGACTGTGTACGCGCGCGGGCAGTCCGCCGCCGAAAAAGCCCGCCAGCTCTGGTTTGAACTGGAAGACCCGCAAGAGCTGCCTTTTACCTTGTGGACCGACCTGTACTATAAGGTGGTTGGCAGCGCGGCTAACGCGATTGCCATCATCAATGGCCCGGCGCTGACAACGCGGCGCATGCTTTTGGATTTCCCGGCGCGCGCGGAAGCTCTTGGCAAGCTGGAACTTACCGGCGAGCTGCTGCAACTCATCAGCCGCGCCCCGATTAACTCAGAGATATTGAATACCTGGCGCCCGGTATGGGAAAACGCGCTGACCGCTGCCGGAAAGCTGCCTGATTGCCCTCCCAACCTGCTGCCTGCCCGAAAAGCCTACTTTGTGAACAGCTGCGCCGCGATGATAGAGAGCGGAAGCGCCCACGCCGCGCTCTGGCCGATGGTGGAGACCTGGCGGCAGGCGGGTCAAATCCTGGCTGATGACCCTGCCCAGCAGGAAGCCTGGCAAAAGTTCCTGGAAGCGTTGGAAATCACCCAGACGAACAAGAATGAACAAATCGAACGCCTGGACCTCTTCCTGGATAACGCGGAAGCGGCTTTGGTTGATTTGAAAGCAGAATACGGTCTCTGACTTTAGCCCCCTCGGGTTTTCCACTTTTTCTGTGGATAAGTGCCAGAAAACTGTGGATAAATCAGCAAATATGTGAATAACTCGAGCAAATTTTCTATATTTAGCGGGAAAAACTGTTGAAAACTCATCCCAAGTAATGACAGCGATAAGCGAATTATCCACAAGCTGTTTGTTTTTTCCACAAAAAGCTCAACTTGGTTCCACAGGCCCGATTCAGACGAAAGCAAAGACAGCCCGCCCTATCTGCTGTTTTTTCGAGGGAAAAGCTCCGCATAGTGGGTTATCTTGTTTCGAACGCCGCTTCTTTCCACATATCCACAGTCCCTAATGCTATTTCTACTTAATTAATAACTGAATGAAGATAGGTAGATTAAAAGGTAAACGGCAGCCCGGATGAACTGCCGTTTAAAGTTAGCCTTGCTGTATTTAAAGGCTGACTTCTGTTTTACCCATCAGTCTTTCCTGCACCAGCTGCACAACCTGATTGATATGCGCGCTGCTGGAAACCAAATTGAGATTGTCGCTCGGGATGATCAACACCGGGCATTGGGTGAATGACGCGATCCATTCTTCATACAGGCCGTTCAGGCGCTCCAGGTAGCCGCGCGATATGCCGGCTTCAAAACCGCGCCCGCGCGTGCTGATGCGCTGCAGGAGCGTGTCCACCGAGGTGCGCAAATATACCACCAGATTGGGTGGCGGCAGCAGGTCAATCAAAATGCGATAAAGATCCTGGTAAACGCCGTAATCGCGGGTGCTCATATCCTCCTGCAGGTACAGGTTGCGGGCAAAAACTTCCGCGTCCTCATAGACCGAGCGGTCCTGCACCACCGAGCCTTCAGCGTCCAGCAGCTGTTTATGGATGCGTAAACGACGGGTGAGGAAATAAAGCTGGGAATGGAAAGACCAGGCTTCCATGTTCCGGTAAAAATCTTCCAGATAGGGATTGTCGTTAACCGGCTCAAAAAAAGGTTTGAAGCCGAGCCGTTCGCTCAGAATTTGAACCAGGGTGGACTTCCCTGCGCCGATATTGCCTGCCACAACAATGAACTTATCCATGCTGCCTGCTTTCCGAAGAGGGTGAGTTACTTGTAGTATAAACGGAATTCACGGAGAATCGGCGCGAAACTGGAAGCCTAAGCTCAGGATTCAGATGCTGTGCCCTGCAAACTCAGCCGGATACTCGGCACCAACAGAACAGCACCGATGTTCAGGACCGCGGCCGCCGCGCACACCAGCCAGAAGCTGACCTGATACAAAGAGGGACTGAAAAGTGGTCCAAGCATTCTGCCCAGCGAGAGGGAAGCCATCAGAACAGCCAGAACGGCCGCGCGGAAGTTCGGCATCACCTCGCTGGCTATGGTCATCAGGCTGATCAGCGCGAATTCAAAGCTGATATAAAAAAGCGCCAATCCAATCAAGGCCAGGGCGAGCGAGCGGTTGGCAAGCGGCAGCATCAGCGCTACGAGTCCGTTCAATATCAACGCGAACCGCATCGCGCGGTGTTTCCCAATTCTATCGAGCGCCGCGACCGAAAGCAGTTCCGAACCGAGTTCTGAGGTGCCAATGATAACCGAGGCAATTGCCAGGGTGGAAAAATCCAGCCCAAAATTATCTCTAATCCACACGCTGAAGATCAGATTGATCATCTCATTCGCGCCCGTGGAGAATATTCCTGTCAGCGCGGCAGCCAGCACCGGAAAATAGCGCAGCGCCTTCCCCAGGTTTGCCAGGGCGTTTTTTTCTTTGTCTGCTGGTTGGGGTTCCGCAGGGATCAGCAGCCACAGAGCAGCGGCCAGAAGCGCGCCGGCGATGGTGAGCGCGCTGAAGGGAGTGACCCAGGAACCCTTGTTCAGGAGCGCTCCCAACACAGGTACCCCGATGATGAATCCCAGCGACCAGCTGAGCTCGGTGATGGAGAGAACCCTGCCTCTGCGCTCAAAAGGGATTTTCTCCCCCAGGTAGGCTTGCATAGAGGGGATGAAGATGCCGTTGCCCACGCCAAACACCGACAGCCCGATGATGAAACTCAGGAAGTTCTGCCCCACCGCGGTAATGCCGCAGCCGATAAAGAACAGGATAATGCCGAGCATTAAGCCAGTTTTCCGTCCGCGCGCGTCCGCCAAGGAAGCCAGAAAAGGGTTAAATATCCCCAATACTGCGCGGATGGTAAACGCGATGCTGAGGTCAGCCAGCTGCATGCCCATGCCGGCGGCAAAGAGCGGCAGCAGAGGATACACCATTCGGTAGCCGGAATTGATGACCGTGCGGGTGAGCGTGAACAGGAATATTTCAGCCCTGGTGCGCGGTGAAATGGCGTGAGGCATCAGACAGGAACCCGGGGGCGGAAGTTTTGTCAGAGCGCGTTGGTGGACTGGTCCAGCATGTCTTGCAGTGAGGTGCCCTTGAGCTGCGCGATGATCAGGTCTTCCGTGGATTTCCAGAATTTCAGATACGGGCAGGTGTCCGCGAGCGGGCAGGTTTCAGGGTCTTCCGTGCAGTGGGTCAGGTTGATCTTGCCGTCGATTGTGGTCACAATGTCGTAGATGGAGATTTCCGCCGGGCTCTTCGCCAGCATAATGCCGCCCCGCGCGCCGCGGCGGGTCTTGATTAAACCCGCTCCCACCAGTTCAGAATTAATCCGGGAAAGAAAAATGCGCGAAATTTGCATTTCTTCCGCAATGACGTTGGAGGGCGTCAGACGGTCCTGCCCATTCCGGGCAATATATATCAGAGACCGCAGCGCGTAATCCGCCTGATTGGTAATTTGCATTGCCATAATGTATCCGTTTCCAACTGGTCACCTGGATAACCAGGCGTGATATGTCCGTTCTGCAAGTGGACCAAAAGAAGGCTGTAAATAATTACTATGTCTAAGATTTATTTTACCGCAACCAGGTGTAATTTCTGCCCGTCAGTTACGACTTCCACCCAGGTCCAATCTGTCAATGGGATGAGGGCGTTGTTTTCCGGGCTTTGTGCGGGGTACGCCAGTGGGCGCGGCCCGACCGCCAGGCGCGCTTGCGCAGCGGGCATTTCTCGCGCGAACGGGCCAACCCACAGGCTGGCGGTTTCGACGCTGGCGGCAGCTTCGTACTGAATGAGCCCGGAAAAATCACCGCTGTGCAGGCGCAGCGCCTTGAGAGAGTCCTCGTCCAGTGAAAAACCAAGCGAAGCGCCGCCTCCCAAAAGCATTTGGTCCTCCGGCTGAAGCCGGCTTTGGGGAACACCCTCGCTCTGGAATTCAGCATACAGGCGGCGCGTGGTTTGCAGCCTTTCCGGGTCGCATGCCCAATAGACCGCATTGACGCGGAAACTTTCGCTCAAGCCAAATAAGCCCTGCACGTCGTCCCTACCGCAAGATGGAATAATCAGCGCGTCCAGCTCGCGTTGGATGGGCGGTAAAGCGCTGCCCAGCTGCTGCGCAAGCGAGGCGGATGGCAGCGAGGCGCCCACCAGCAGGTAGCGCCCTGCCGCGCTGCGCACAAGCAGCACCGGCTGCTTCGGGCTGTTGAAGGCGCGCAGGTGCAGCTTCCCGTCAGGCGCGTAGGCAACGGAGGTCCATGT
>JBCFBH010000030.1:0-22258 GCA_038562595.1 Anaerolineaceae bacterium | reverse complement strand
AACTGCGGGCAGCCCAGAGCCTGATTTACATAAGCGGCTGCGAGCTTATCCATGATAAGCTTCTGCCGTTTTGATCATGCATTTTTCTATAGGCTGGAAACGTATTCTTAAGGCCGTCAAACACAAAGGACATCTTTATGATTCAGATTGTTGCTGACACAACCTGCGGTATCCCACTCGCGCAGTTGCACGCGTTAGGGGTTCACGTTCTGCCGCAAATCATCACCTTCGGGGATAAATCCTACCGGGATGACACCGAAATCGATATCGGGACCTTCCTCACGAAACTGGCTGCCTCCAAAAAGCTGCCCGGAACCGCCGCGCCTCCGCCGGCGATCTACGCGCCTATCTTCCAACAAATTCTGGATGCCGGGGATACCGCCCTTGTCATTGCGCCTTCCGAAAAATTAAGCGGCACTTTCCGCAGCGCCTCGGTTGCCGCGGAAGAATTCCACAGCGACCGGATCCACATTCTGGATAGCCGGACAATCGCTGGCGGCCTGGGATCGCTCGTCCTGCAAGCCAGGCGCTGGGCGAAAGAAGGCATGGAAATCGAAACTCTAAAGTCCAAACTCAGCGAGATGGCAGCCCGCGAGAAAGTTTATTTTGTGGTGGATACGCTGGAGTATTTGTACAAAGGCGGCAGAATTGGCGGCGCGACGCGCCTGTTCGGCAGCATCCTGCAAATCAAGCCCATTCTTACCATCCAGGCTGGACAGGTCGAACCTTTCACCAAGGTCCGCACCCTGAAGCAAGCCCTGACGTCGATCGTCGATTTAGACCGGGACCTATGCAGGAACAACTCCAACGGGCACCTGACCATCAGCCACTGCGCCGCGGAAGAGCAAGCTAATCAGTTGAAAGCGCGGCTGGAAAGCGAGCTGCATCTGAGCGATATCCCGGTGTTTGTGGTGCCGCCCGCGATTGTGGTGCATACCGGCCCCGGCGTCGTCACCACCAGTTGTTTCAGCACACCCAAATCATAGCTGCTTGCCACCATTAACCAATAATGTATATGCAGCGGTCGAGGCCTGATGCGATGAACCGCTGCTTTTTTGTTCTCTACCGGATCAGTGCTTGATTTACCCCGGCTTAGGACACAATGGGGCAGAACAATCCCACGACAAGACCTACTTCCACTCCGCGTCCGTCGGGTCCAGGTTCCGCAGGAAAACCCGCGTGCGTTCAGCAGCCATCATCGGGGCAGCAATCTCGCGCCACCGGGCGTAGTGCGCGGTTTGCTGGTGCGCAGCCTGGTCTGCCTTCTCGCGGTAGATTTCTACCAGCCGAAAGCTCTCGGGCTGGTCAATCTCCTGAAAGAAATCAAAGCGCACCACGCCGGCTTCTTTCCGGCTGTTTTCAGCATTCCAACGGGTGATAGCGATGAAATCCTCCACGGACTGCGGAAAAACCTGGATGGAAACAATAACTGTAAACACGCTTGCTCCTTTTCCCGTTTGCTTTCGCCTCAAAACGTCCATGCTTGGGATGGTATGATTGTACCTGATGAACCGTCAGCCGGACTTTTCAGACCCAAGGGCGTGGATACTCTATTCCGACGAAGACCTCGTGGTGGTGAATAAACCAGCGGGGCTGCTCTCCATCCCGGACGGTTACCACCCCCAGCTTCCGCACCTCTCCCAGGCGCTCGCGCCGCTCATGGGTAAGCTCTGGATTGTGCACCGCCTGGATAAAGAGACCAGCGGGGTCATGCTGGTTGCACGCAGCGCGGAAGCTCACCGAATCCTCAACCAGAGCTTCCGGGAACGCGCGCTGAGCAAGCTTTACCACTGCCTCGCCGCGCCCAGCCCGGAGTGGCAGACCAAAAACCTGGACCTGCCCTTACGGGTGAACGCGGACCGCGCCCACCGCACGCGCGTGGACCTGGAGCGAGGGAAGCCTGCCCGCACGTTGGTACAGGTCCTGAAGAGCGGAGAGCGCTTTTCGCTCTTGGAATGCGCGTTGTTTTCCGGCTACACGCATCAGATCCGGGCGCATTTGTATTACGCTGGGCTGGGAATCCTGGGGGATAGTCTTTATCAACCTAAGGGGGTGGATAATTTCGACGAACGTCTGCGGGCAGAACGCGTTTTGCTGCACGCGTACGAAATTGGGTTCACGCACCCGCTAACGGGTCAGAAGCTTAGTTTTCGCGCGCCTTATCCGCCGGATTTCCAGGAAAAAATTAACGACCTTTAAGCCCACAACGCAGGGTGGTTTTTTTTGATTGAGCTGAAATCTTCCCTGCCGATAATGATGTGGTCGTGCATACGCACATCCAGCAGGCGGCCGGCTTCGATGACCGCGCGGGTCAGGTTGACGTCCTCAGGGCTTTCCGAGGAATCACCGGAAGGGTGATTATGCACCAAAATCACAGCGTTCGCGCCTTTGCGGATTGCCCGCGTAAAAATTTCCCCTACCCGAACCGAAGAAGAATCTTGCGAGCCTTTGTAAAGCCGGTCAATCCCGAGCACCTGGTTGCGCACATTCAGCCAGAGGACCCACAGCTCTTCCTGCTCTTTTCCGCGCAGCTCCAGGCCCACCAGGCGGACCACGTCTTCAGGGCTGCGAATTACAGTTCTGGTTTCTGTGCGCTCTTTAGAAAGGCGGTTGCCTAATTCCACGGCTGCCTTGATGCGCGCGGCTTTAGCACGCCCGACCCCCGGGATGTTCTCAAGCTCAGCCACATCTGTACGGTTAATACCCGCAAAGCCCCCCAACTCCATCAGGATTTGGTTGCCGAGGTCAATCGCGTTCACCCCCGGCATACCGCTTCCAAGCAGTACAGCCATAAGCTCTCCATCGCTCAAAGCCTGGGGACCCTCCGCGATTAATCGTTCTCTCGGCCGATTTTCCTCCCTGAGGTCCAAAATACGCGGACGCGCGCTTTCCTTCGCCATACCACTATTTTACACGCGAATGGACCGTTTTTTGCGCGTGTTATAATCCAACCAGAAAATTACACCAGCGGTTTATCCATGCCCACTCAGGTCTTCCCAGCAAATTACGAGGCGCTTGCTGCCATAAACGAGTTTATCGTGGCAGAAGCGTCTGCGCTTGGCTTTTCTCCCAGGGAGCTATACGCGATTGAGCTTTCAGTAAACGAAGCAGCGGCAAACATTATCGACCATTCCTATTGCGGTGAAGACCTGGGAACAATCGAAATATCTTCGGAAGTACGCCAGGACTGCTTTACCATCACGCTCAAGGACCGCGGCGCGCCTTTCGACCCTGACGAAATCCCCGAGCCGGATATCAGCAGCCCGCTGGAAATGCGCTCCGAACGGGGTCTGGGCGTTTTCACGATGCGCCAACTGATGGACGAGGTGGTTTTTGACTTTTCGCAGCCCGGCGTGAACACACTCGTGATGACCAAGCGAAAGAAAACCGAAGCGTGAAAGCTGGACCGGTTGGGGACACTCTTGCGTTGTGGCAAGCTCTGACGGACTTCTGTCAGAGCGCCGGAACGCAGGATTCTCTGGATGTTTTTCTGAAGGATGCCGCGGGGCTCATCCAGAGCGCGCTGAACGCGCAGCCCAGTTTTCATTTCCCGGATGCGAGCGCATTGCCCGCAAACAGCTTCCCCAAACCGTCCGCTCCCATTGACCAACTTCACCTGCAGGTGGAAAGTTCGCGCAAACGAGCCCAAGAAAAGCAGGCGGCTGAGCAAGCGTTTTTACTCGGCGTGCCGCTGCTCTCTCGCAGCGCCGTGCTGGGTTCACTTGTCGTCAGTCGGCAGACGCAGCCTTTCAACCCGGAAGAAACCCGATTTCTGGAATCGCTGGCTTCCATCCTCAGCACGCGCTTATCCCTGCTAAGCTCCGAAAATCGCCAGGAGAGTCAGAAAACGCGTCTGGCGCTGATTGCCTCGGTGGTGTCCAGCATCGCCCACATCACCCATCTGGATGAATTAGCCAGCGAGGTCAGTCAGGCCATCCTGCGCACGTTTGGGTATTACTATGTGGCGATTTTTACGCTTGAGGAAGAAGCCAATACTGTGCTGTTCCGCGCCAGCGCGCGCAGTGAAAAATCCGACCAACCTGCCTTCGAATTGCCAGCAGGCACGCAAATAAGCCCGGGCGATCATATCGTCGGATATGTTGCCCAGAGCGGCAAAACCCTGCTCGCGAATGATATCAGTAAAGAGCCGCGCTATGGGCATCTGGAATCCCTTCCAGAAACGAAAGCCGAACTGGCCATCCCGCTGAAGGTTGGAGGCAGCGTCCTGGGCGTCCTCGATGTTCAATCCGACCAGCCGAACGTTTTTACCGACGAAGATGTGGTTGTGCTTTCCGCCCTGGCGGACAGCATCGGGTTGGCGGTGCACAAGGTGAGGCTTTACACTGAGCTCGAAGAACGCACCGAGCAGCGAGACATTATTGCCGGCCTGACTGAGGCGATTTCCAGCATCCTGGACCTGGATACACTGCTCAGCAAGGTCTCGGAGATGATTCACAAGCAGTTGAAATACCCGTTTGTGCACATTTTTCTGCTGGACCGCGTGCGGAATACGATTGACTTCCACTCCGGCAGCGGTTCGCGCGCGAAAAAATACCGCGAAAATAAAGTCTCGTTCGACCTGAACGCCCCAAGAGGGCTCATCCCCCTGACAGTCCGCAGAAATAGAATACACTATACCAGCGACGTCCACCGCGACCCTTATTACAAACCCAGCCCCTTCTTCAGCAGCCAAACCGGTTCCGAACTTTGCATCCCGCTGGTGTTCAACCAGGAGGTCTTTGGAGTTCTGGATGTGCAAAGCGCAAAACCATGCGCCTTTGAGAATGAAGACCTGATCCTGCTTTCGACCTTATCTGCCAGCATTTCTATTGCTATACGCAACGCAAAGCTCTACAATGCCGAGAAATGGCGCAGCCGGGTGGCTGAAAGTTTGCAGAGTGTCGCTCGCAAGCTGACCGAAAGCTGTACACTTGAGGAGAAATTCAACTTTATCCTGGAAAGTATCAGCGCTATTCTGCCCTGTGATGCAGCCGCCATCTGGCTGCTTGAAGAAGAGCCGCGCCCGGGTGGAGAAACCTCAGGCTGCCTCAGACTGACCGCGCAGAAATCCGAGCTGGCAGCCGGTCAGAATCCGGCGGATATCTGCGTTAACCGCTCGCAAGCCTGGTATTTCGACGCGCTTACCCGGGACGCGCCTGTGGTCAAACCGGAAATCAGCTCGGAGGACCCCTTGGCTGTCAGCCTTGGGCTGCCCGCGGGCTTTTCCGCGCTCAGCGCCCCGCTCACCGCCAGCGGTAAGCAGCTTGGGGTTCTGACCCTGCATCATGCCACCGCCAACCGTTACGGTCCAGAATCCGTGAGCATCGGCGCCTCATTCGCCCGCTATGCCGGCATCGCGATCGAGAATGAACGTCTCGCGCAGGAATCTAAAGACCAAAACTGGATTTCCACCATCCTGCTCCAGGTCGCCAAAGCTACCCAGGCGCTCACGCGCATTGACGAACTGACAGACCTGGTAGGTCAGTTGATTACGCTGTTGATAGGCGGGAAACAAGGCGCGGTCTTCCTGTTGGAACCTGAAGAACGCAGCTATTACTTGCAAGGCGTGTTTGGCGAGAATCTGAAGCCTCTCAACACCGAGCTTCCATGCAAAGTTGCGAGACCGTCGGTGTTTAGCTTAGCCGCGGAAAAGCTTGAACCGATGGCGTTCCCAGCCAAAGAATGCGAACCGGAACTGCGCGCGATGCTGGGCCTGGAGCTTGAAGATACCATCTTGCTGCTGCCGCTCATCTCCCACGAAGAACTCCTGGGCTTCCTGCTGCACGCCAGCTCGGATGCCTACCAGCCCGCGCCGCCTGAAAGCGTGTTAGGCAGGCAGAAATTCGCAATCTTGCAGGGAATCGCGCAGCAGGTCGCAGTCAGCGTTCAGAATATCAATCTGCTCAACTCCCGCCAGGAAGAAACTTACATCTCCTCAGTTCTGCTGCAGGTCTCGCAAACAATCGTGACAACCCCCGACATGGTGGAAGCCATGGATAAGATTTTTTACACCCTGCACATGTTGATTGGCGTGGAAGGAATCGCCACTTTCAGGTGGCTTCCCGAAGAAGACGCCTACGAATTGAAGCACGCGGCTTCAGAACAACTGCATCCATGGCAGGTTGAACGGCATTACGGCGAGCGCATCCCCCGAAAGGAATTCCCCTTTATCCCGAGTGCTGAGGAAGGAAAGCCCAACCTTGTCCGTTCCGATGAAGCGCTGCGAAGCTACAATTTGCTGGCGGATGACGCGCTGCAGAGCGAAACAGACCCGGACTCCCCGCTTGTCAAACCGTCCGACTCAGTTTACCTGATCTATAAGCTCGCCTTGCGCGGCGAAGAGTACGGCGTTCTCATCTGCCGCGACCCGGATATCCCCAAGCGGGAACGCCGGGAAGAGCTTTTGAACGGCGTGGCGCAGCAGATTTCCTTCGCGATACAAAATGAACGACTGGAAAAGGTTAAAGCCGACCAACAGCGCGTGGAACAGGAATTCCAGCTGGCGCGCCAGATTCAGGAGACCTTCTTACCGGAAAAGCTGCCCGAAATCCAGGCTTACGAGCTGGATGTACACTGGCAGACTGCCCGTCAGGTGGGCGGCGATTTTTACGATATTTTCGCGCTGCGCAACGGCTCTTATGGGCTGGTCATAGCGGATGTCTCGGATAAAGGGATTGCCGCGGCATTGTACATGACCGTGACGCGCACCCTTATCCGGTCCGTCGCGTTGGATTCCTCCTCCCCGGCCAGCACGCTGGCGCGCGTGAACCAGCTTTTACAATTGGACTCCCGGCGCGGCTTTTTTGTAACCTGCTTCTACGGCGTGCTCGACCCTGTAAATCACCGTCTGACCTACGCGAATGCCGGCCACTTACCTCCCTTTTTCCTGAACTCCCAAACCAAATCCGCTACACCACTCCAGAGAGGCGGAACCGCGCTTGGCATCTATGAGGACCTCACGTATGTGGAGCGCGTCCTGCCCATCGAACCCGGCTGCGGACTGGTGCTGTTTACCGATGGGATTACAGAAGCGTTCAACAAGCTTGGCACAATTTACGGCACAACGCGCTATCAGAAGATGCTCCAGCGCAGCATAATGCTTTCCCCTGGCGCAATTTTGGATGCGGTCGAAGAAGATCTTTCCCGCTTCCGTCGGGATGTGCCCCTGAGCGACGATATCACCGAGTTGGTGCTTAAACGTTTGCCCTTACTGGCAGATTAACACCGGCAGCACTGTTTTTTGCAGCAGATCGTCGATGCTCGTTCCGAACAGCCTGTCCAGCAGGGAATTCCCGCTGTAACCGCCTAATACAATGGTGGTAGCTCGGTTTTCAGCTGCCTCAGCCAGCGTTATCTCTGCGAAATCTCCCCCTTTTCGCAATATATACTCAAAATCAAGGTTCAGCTTGCGCAGATATGTTTTTGCGTAGCTAATTTCAGCTCCCAGGTCCGGCGTGCCATCATCAAAAGCGAATAAGCACAGTTTGGCGCCGTAGCGTCCCGCATAGTAAGCGCTTACAAAAAGCGCCTCTTTACTTTTTGGCGAGCCGTTATAAGCAACCAGCATGCGTTCAAAAGGCAGGGCTTGCTCCTTGACAATCAAAATCGGGCGTTTTGCCTCGCGTAGAATTGAGCCGATGCCGGAAGTCAACCTATCCAATATGCCGCCTGTGGGAGGGAATGCCAGGCGAAGAACCAGCAGGTCCGAAAGCAAGCTGTGCTCACTCAGCTTGTTGGTAATATCCCCTGAAACAATCAGGAGTTTCCCGCTCATCCCCACGTCCGCCAGGCGCTGCTCAAAGCGCACTTCCATCTGTTGGTGCGCCTGGTCATCGAGCTTGTCAGCCGGGTGAATGACATGCAAACCGCGTACGTGCCGTGATGGGCAGCCGGCAATAAAGATGGCTTGCTCCAGCGCGCTCCAGGAATTGTCGTAGTCGCCGATGGCTACCAGAATATCGCGGAAAAGGCAGCCTTCGGGGTCGTCTGGCATATATGGTGGGGTGAAATCAACCCGGGCAGGGTCAGAAAACACAGTATCCTCGAAATGCTGTTCTGTCTGCGAACTTGGAGGCTTCATAGTTTTGCCTTCCTGCAGCGCCATGTATTCCGCGGCATTGGCGGTCCGGATCGGGATTCCGAGCGCTTCCTGCAGGATGGACTGCTGGTCAAGCACCCACAGGTACAGGTCGGTGATCGTCAGGTGCCTGAATTCCTCGCGCAGCCCGGAGGAATTAATCATTTCCACGACAGGTTGGTAAACTTTTTCATACCAATCCAACGCGGATTCCTCGTAAGGGATTTCCCGCCCCTGTTCGACGCCCATATAATACCGGTGAACGTCAATATGCTCCGCCAGCAGTGGATAATTTTGCGGGTGATTCAAACTGAAATCAATACCAGGAAGCAGCTGGTCCAGGCGGGTCTGTTCCAGGAACTCCACATAGGTAGCTTTCAACTGCAGTTCTTCCGCGGTGATTGAGGTGGAAATCGGCACCCGGGTATAAATCTCGGTCACATAGGCTTCGATTTCCTCCAAACCCATCTCCCCGGCGATTGATACGCGGTGATTACCATCCAGTACAAAATACGCATCGCCAACTTTGTAAAGGCTCACCGGAGGGACGCCGGCTCCGGAGGGGCTCGTCATCGCGGTCTTGACCTGCGCCCAACGGATGATATCCGCGTCGTTCAATGGCAGGAAATTGCGGTCGAAATCCTCATTTCTACCCACGCTGCCCACGATGTCCTTCAGCTTAACTGTCTGAAGTCCGCGGTCCACTTTGTTGAAAGCCTTAAGTTTGGCGGATATTTCATCATAAGGGACCAGATCCAATGATTTTCCACGAATACCCGCCCAAAAGCGCTGCAGCGCGGCTTTAGAACGCGCTTTCTTAAAATCGTCCAGAGCTTTTTGGTATGTGGTGATATCTTTTTCCATGCTGTCTTGCTCCATTGGGAGGTTCAATCTGAATCTTATCACATTCAATTCAGGTTTACCGCCCCGGGTTTTCACCCGGCTAATAACACTGCCAGGCACCGGCAGTGAAAAGCCAGCAAGTGCCGTAACAACCAGTGAACCATGCTATAATTTTTTTATTATTTAAGTGCGGACACAAGTATTTTATGGATTTATCCACGGTAGACCCTATCGATTATCTGGTTATCGGGCATATCACCCAGGATTTGCTGGACGATGGCACGTACCGCCCGGGCGGAACTGTCAGCTATTCCGGTCTGACAGCTTCCGCGCTCGGTCGACGGGTTGGCATCCTCACCAGCTGCGCTGCGGATACTGACCTGAGCGCGTACGCCGGGTTACAGGTGCGCGCGCTTCCTGCCAGCCAGAGCACAGAATTTCGCAACATCCCCACCGATTCCGGCCGGCTGCAGTACATGTACCATTCTGCCCGCCGCCTGGATGCCTCTGCAGTGCCCGAGGAATGGAAGCTTGCTCCGATTGTGCATCTTGGCCCTGTGGCCGCGGAAATTGACACGGATATCTTCAGCCTTTTTCCGCGCAGTTTGCTGTGTCTCACACCTCAGGGCTGGCTGAGAAGCTTTGCCCAGGACGGGCGGGTTTTCCCCGTGGACTGGACCTACGGTCCGAAACTTCTGCAGGCTGCTCACGCGGTCGTATTAAGCATGGAAGACCTGCATAACGACGAGGAAAAAGTTGAACAGTGGGCCAGCTTGTGCTCGTTGTTGGTGGTCACTCAAGCTGACCAAGGCGCGCGGGTCTACTGGAACGGGGATGTTCGCCGTTTCCCCGCTCCAAAGGTCGCGCTGGTAGAAGATACAGGCGCCGGTGATATTTTTGCCGCCTGCTTTTTTCACCGCCTCTACGCCACCCAGGACCCCTGGGAGGCAGCCCGCTTCGCGGTGCGGCTGGCGGCTGCCTCAGTTACCCGCTTTCATTTCCAAAGCATCCCCACCAACGCGGAGATTTCAGACGCGCTGACACAAATTATCTGACAAGGAAGTATGGGAAAAGTATATACTATCGTCAATCAAAAAGGCGGCGTCGGGAAAACCACCACCAGCATCAACCTCGGCGCGTATCTGGGCATGTTCCAGCAGCGCGTCTTGTTGGTGGACATCGACCCGCAGGCTAACGCGACTTCCTGTCTGGGCATCGACAAAAACAGCGTGCGCAGCGGCATTTACGAGCTGCTGATTGGCACCACACCAGTGTCCGACCACATTCTTCACAACGCGCGCTTCCACCTCTCCCTGCTGCCATCCTCCCCCAACCTGGCTGGGGCTGAAATTGAATTGATTGACATTCCGGAACGCGAGACTCGCCTGCGCAAATTGATTGACCCGCTGCGTTCGCGCTACGACTATATCCTCATCGACTGCCCGCCTTCCTTGGGTTTACTGACCCTGAATGGGCTGCTGGCGGCTTTTGACGGCGTAATAATTCCGGTGCAATGCGAGTATCTGGCATTGGAAGGGCTGGGGCAGCTGACCCAGACGCTTGGCCGCGTCCGGCAGAACCTCTTCCCAACACTGGACATTAAGGGCGTCGTGCTGACGATGTTTGACGGGCGAACCAACCTCTCAGCGGATGTGATGAGCGAAGTGCAGCGGGTGTTTCCCAACCGCGTTTTCAACACTTTCATCCCGCGCAGCATCCGACTTGCGGAAGCGCCCTCTTTTGGTATGCCCATCTCAGTTTACGCGCCCGAATCTAATGGCGCGAAGGCTTACCGGGCTCTCGCGATGGAACTGCTAAGTTCCAACGGGACGCGAATCCCGGAGGTAGAGGAGTAACACCATGGCACGAAAAACCGGTCTTGGCAAAGGTCTTGACGCGTTGATCCCCACCTGGCAGGAAGAGAGCCTCTCCACCCTGCCAGCCGACCAGGTCGTCCGTATTCCAATCGACAAGATATCCCCGAACCCCAGGCAGCCGCGGAAAGCCTTTTCAGCCGAAAGCCTGCAGGAACTGGCGAATTCCATCCTGGAACACGGCATCCTCCAGCCGCTCATTCTGGTACAGAACGCGGGTGATGAGCGCTATACGCTCATTGCCGGGGAACGCCGCTGGCGCGCCGCCGCCCTGGCTGGGCTTCAGGATGTCCCCGCGATTGTGCGCAGCGCCTCGCTGCAGGAGCAGTTGGAGTTCGCTATTGTAGAAAACGTCCAGCGCGAAGATCTGAACGCGCTTGAACGCGCCCATGCCTACCAGAGTCTTCTGGACGAATTTTCCCTCACCCATGACGAAATTGCCCAGAAGGTTGGCAAAAGCCGCGCCGCTGTAACCAACACACTGCGCCTGCTTAACCTGCCCGCCGGCGTTCAGCAAGCGCTGCAGGACGACCTGATTACGGAAGGACACGCCCGACCGCTGCTAGCGCTCAATTCTACCCGCTCCATCGAAGCCGCGCTCGAGACGGTCCTGAATCTTGGGTTGAATGTACGTCAGACGGAGCTTCTGGTCAGCAAGCTGCTTGGGAAAGCTCCGCGAAAGGAGCCGGAGCGCTTGAAATCTGCCGAACTCCAGACGCTGGAAAACAGGCTGCGGAAGTTCTTCAATACCAAGGTGAATTTGCAGTCCGGGAAAAAAGGTGGAAGCATCACCATCTATTATTATTCCGACGAAGAATTGAGCAATATCACGGACGTGTTAGGATTAAATGACTGAGCGCGTTCTGCTCGCTAACGGCAATTTTTACCTGGGCAATGGCAGATATTCAGGGCTGCAGTCCGCGCTGGTGGAGGACGGCGTCATCCGCTTGCTCGCCCCACCCGAGCAACTCAGCGCCAGCCTGCGCCGTTCCTGCCGAAAAATCGACCTGCAGGGGCAGACTGCGTGGCCGGGTATGGTGGATTCCCACTTGCACCTGGCTTTTCTGGCAGACCAGATGGCGGCAGTGGACTGCGAAACAGACTCGCTCGCGGAGTGCCTTGCTCGCGTTGAGGCGAAAAGCCAGGGCCTTGACCAGGGCGATTGGATTATTGGCTACGGATGGAACCACAACGCCTGGCTGCCTGCCCGCTACGGAACTGCCGCCGAACTTGAGCAGGTCAGCTCCGGGCATCCCACAGTGTTATACGCCAAATCGCTGCATGCTTCCTGGGTAAATGAAACGGCTTTGCGCGCGGCCGGCATTGACCCAAACCGCGCCGACCCCGAAGGCGGCCGTATTCTCCGGGACCCGGAAGGGAAACCTACCGGCATTCTGCTGGAAAACGCCATGCATTTGGTGGATGCGATTGTTCCCCCGCTGGCAGGTAAAAGGCTTGAGGGCATGCTTAAAAACGCCCAGGCGCAGCTGCTTTCCTACGGAATCACTGGCGTGCACGACTTTGACCGGGAAGCCAGTTACCAGGCACTCCTGGCTTTGGATGCCGCTGGTGAGCTTGTCTTGCGCGTGCGGAAAAACCTGCACGCGGAACGCCTGCATGAAATCGCGGCTGAGGAACTGCGCAGCGGCAGCGGCTCAGAACACCTCTTCCTGGGTTCGCTCAAGTACTTCGCCGACGGCGCCTTAGGCTCTCAGACCGCGGCGATGCTTTCTCCTTACGAAAACTCGGACAGCGCTGGAATCCTGCTGATGGATGCTGATGAAGTCTACGCGCAGGGTTTGCGCGCCGCCCAGGTAGGGTGGCCGCTTGCCGTCCACGCGATCGGGGATCTGGCGGTGCGCTCTGTGTTAGACGGCTACGCGCGCCTGCGCGCCTGGGAACGAGAGCACAAGCGCCCGCATCTGCCCCACCGCATTGAACACCTGCAGCTCATCACACCGGAAGACCAGCCGCGTCTGAAGGACCTGGATGTCATTGCTTCCATGCAGCCTTTGCATGCGACTTCGGATATGTTTACTGCCGACCGTCACTGGGGCAGCCGCTCGGCGAACGCGTATGCCTTTAATTCGCTGCTAAAGCAAGGGGCACAGCTCATTTTCGGTTCCGACGCGCCCGTAGAATCCGCCAACCCCTTCCTGGGCTTGCATGCCGCCGTTACCCGCCGGCGCGTCAGCGGAGAGCCGGGCACGGAAGGCTGGTACCCGCAACAGCGCATCAGCCTTGCCCAGGCGCTGGATTCCTACACAACTTATCCCACCCTCTCCTGCGGGCTCGGGCAAAGCCTTGGGCGCATTGCTGTCGGTTGCCTGGCGGACTTAATCGTGCTCCCCAATGACCCGTTCCGGATGGACCCGCAAGACTTGTGGCAGGTGGCTCCAGATATGACACTGGTGGGCGGCAGGCTTGCATTCCAGCGTTAAGCAGGAGCGCAGCGAACAGATAACAGCTGGGCTGAGAGCCCCGAACGGAAAAAAAAGCAAACCATGGTCCCGCAAATTCTGCCAGCCTCTGTTTACCCAAGAGCCGAGCTGAGCTCCTTCCTGAATTTCGCGCCGCTTTCATATTCCAACCTGGATTGGATTTCGAACCACGAGCGCCTGGAGGGACAGTTTTGTTACGCGCTCATTGACGAAGACCAGGTTAAAGCCCTCATTTCCTGCGAACCAGAGAATCGCAGCGCTGCCTGGCTGCGCTTCTTCCTCTCCCAATCTGATGGAAAACATGCCGTTTACTTCCACAGCCTTTTGGAGCGCGCGCTTGCGGACCTGAGCGCGGCTGGAATTCCAAATCTTTACGCCCTTTCCTTTAAAAACTGGCAAGAGGAGCTCTTTGCCAATAGTGGCTTCGCTGCTTTCACCCGCATCATTACGCTGACCCGACCTGCCGGGGCAGAACTGCCCGCGGATCTCCACCCGGGGCTTAGCATCCGCCAAATTACAGCGGAGGACCTGCCCGGGATTGAAGCCGTGGACCATGCCGCATTCAGCGCTCCCTGGCAGCTCAACACAGCTACGCTGCAGGCTGCCTTTCGCGCTTGCTCTTACAGCACCGCGGCAATTTTGGACGGCAAAATGGTTGGCTATCAGATGAGCGCGGCAAGCTTTAATACTTACCACCTGGCAAGGTTGGCGGTGCTGCCGCAAACCCAGCAGCAGGGCGTAGGCTCAAGCCTGGCGCTGGATACCATCCGGGAAGCGAACGCTCGCGGCAGCACGGAAATTAGCGTGAACACCCAGACAGACAATGCCTCATCCTTGAAGCTGTACGCGCGCCTGGGTTTTCAGCAGGAAGGCAGGCTCATTCCCGTCCTTGTACGGACTGTCGAGGGGGGGTAGCGGAGCACGCTTTACAATTTTTCACGGCTGTGGCAAAATCCATAAAACTTATCAGAGGAGCCTGATCATGTCCGGACCACAATCCCAAAGAGAAAAACTACGCGAACAGCGCAAGCAAGCTGCCCATAAGAAGACAACCACGCTTTTAATCGTGCTTGGCGCGGTTGCGCTTGTCATATTTGTGCTGGTGATGCTGCCCAGGTGGACGCTTGACAATAGCCCATTGACCTTGCAGGAAGGTTTTTCCATCGGCGACCCAAACGCCCCGGTGAAAGTTGAAGAGTTTTCTGACTTCCGCTGCAGCCACTGCCAAAACTTCGCCCTCAATTATGAACCGGACTTCATTAAGAAATATGTTGACACCGGTCTGGTGTACTTTACCTTTCATAACTACGCTTTCCTCTCGAGCGATTCCCGCGACGCCGCCGAGGCAACCTATTGCGCCGCCGAACAAAATGCCATGTGGCAATACAAGAAACTGCTGTTCACGTACTCGACCTTTTCCGGCGCATTTACGGAATCCAACCTGATTGACTACGCCAAACAGCTGGATCTGGATACTGAGAAGTTCAGCGCGTGCCTGCAATCCGACGCGAACCTTGCCAAACTTGATGAAATAAAGAGATATGCCAACTCGCTTGGGATCGATTCCACCCCGCAGTTCTCGGTCAATGGGACAATTGTTTATATGAACGCGCTGGACGAAACGGTGGATGCCGCGCTGCTGAGATAATCGAAACCGCCACCATAAAACGCCTGGATTTTAATTTTTCCAGGCGTTTTTTTAATGGAGTGGTTTGCTGTGGAAAGACGGCGTTTAATAGGCAATGCCCAGCGCGTTCAACCCAAGCACGATCAGAACGGCAAACACCAGCGCGGGAAGGAAACTCCCCGTGCGAATCTTTTTGATTTCAAGCAGGTTGCTGATGGCGATGCCGGTCAGGATAATTCCGCCAACCGCGGTCATCTCAGCCACAACCGACGCGTCAAAACCCTGCCCCAGTGCGCGCGCAGCCAGGCTGATGCCGCCCTGATAAACCAGCAGCGGTAAAGCCGAGAAGAGCACACCCACACCCAAAGACGACGCGAACGCCACAGAGGTCAACCCGTCCAGCAGCGCTTTAATTGCCAGCATCTGGAAATTCCCACTAAGTCCGTCCTGGATGGAGCCCAAAATCGCCATGGGTCCGATGCAAAACAATAGGGACGCGGTGACAAAACCATTGATAAAGCGCTGCGCGTCCGCGCTTCCGGAGCCTTCCGTGTGATTGAGTTTTGACTGCAAAAAGGCGCCCAGGCTTTCCAAGTGTTCCTCAATCCGCAGCCACTCGCCCGCGAATGTGCCAAGAATGAGCGCGCCCAGCGGAATGAGCATGTTTTGGGTTTCCGTGAAGAGATAAACGCCGTAAACCAGAGTAAACAAACCCAGGCCGGAGACCATCGTCTGACGGAACTTGACAGGTATTTTATTCCCGGCGCTGAGCCCGATAATCCCACCAAGCAGGATAGCCGCGACGTTAATGAGAGTGCCTATCAACCCTGCCCCGCTTCGCTTAATTAGATTCTTGCCCTGCGGCTTGCGCGGCGAGCAGCAAAAAGCATAAGGACGACAAACGATTCAGATAGGTGAGCACATCGGAAGGCAGTTCAGCCCCAATCCCGGACTGGGCTAATTCGACGGTTTCGCGTTCCGCCCGGCGCACAACTGCCCGCGCCAGGTCCAGCGCCCCTTCGGCCGGCGTCCGCCCCGGACGGAGAAATTTACCCGGTAGTTCTACTTTGTTTTCCAGCTCAGATAACAACGCTTCCAACCAATCAAGCGCTTGCGTCAGGTTTTCCTGGAAATCAGCCTGATTCCAACCTGCCAAGCCTGCCATCATGAGCGAAAGATGCGCCTGACAGGTCCCAAGCGCGGATTTTTCAGGCTCGCCGGGCAGGAAAGCTTTTGCCAGGCTCAGGCTGGCGCTGGCTTCGTCAATCGCTCCAATCGCGCGCAAACGGGGATCCGCTTTAGAGACATTTTCCGCGTTGAGCAGGCTGGTGTAGCCCGGTCTGCGCGCCAGGGGTCTGCGGGTGGGCATGGTTATTCGCCTTCCGGAGCGTTCGCCGCGAGAATGTACCAGGTATTGATATTGTTTAACCTGTCGCTTGTATCGTAGATTGGACCAATGGTGACGTCCAGAATAGTATTCCGGATGGCATAGTTGTAGACCGGGTAAAACAGCGGCAGCGAGGGCAGTTGCTCATGAAACAGAATCTGGAAATTGCGGTACAGTTTCGCCCGCAGGGTATAGTCATTTGTGACGCGTGCCTGTTCAAGGTACTCGCTGGCAGAACGGTTATTCCACTGGGAGTAATTTTGTCCGCTCTGCGCCTGGGACTGCGCCCAGAAAGGATAAGGGTCGGGGTCCGGTGTACCGGAAAGGTCAATTTCCACCAGCGCTGCGTCAAAATCGCGCGAGTCAAGCCTTGCCACCACGTCAGCATAAGGCATAGAAAGCACGTCAACCGCGATGCCGACGGACTCCCAACCTTGCTTGATAGAGTCCGCGATCTGCGTGTGCAGATCATCCTCCGGGGTGAGCAAAATGATGCGCACTTCCACCCCTTCCGCCGTCACAAGCGTACCTTCCTCGCCGCGCGTGATACCCAGCGCCGCGATTTTTTGCGCCGCCAGGTCCGGGTCGAAGGGATAACTGCCTTGGTCTGCGTAATAAGCCCAGCTCCCCGGTAGAATAGGCCCGTGTGCCAGGATTCCCTGACCAAGCAGGGCTTTATCCAGGATTGCCTGCCGGTTGATTGCCAGCATCAGCGCCTGACGAAATTCCGGGTCCTGCAGGAATTCTTTCGCGGAATTATTCAGGTTCAGGAAGACCATGCTCAGGCGAGGTTCCCGAGTGGAGAAGAGGTTCAAACCGGGTTCCGCCAGGACTTCCGGGAGGATATCGTTGCTGACACCAGCCAGCCCGTCCACCTCGCCGCCCTGAAAAGCTGTCCACGCGTCGCGCATGCTGGGGAAATACTGAAAAACAACCTCGTCAATGTACGGTCTGCCCAGATAATAATCCTCATTCGGGAGCAGGTCCACCCCGCTGATCACACCGTCTTTTACCAAAAAACGGTTGAATTTATAAGGTCCGCTGCCGACTGGCGCGGTGTTGAACGGATGGTCAACCAATTCAGCCAGGCTAAGGTTGCCAAGCAAGTGCGAGGGCAGCAGCGGCACTCCGAGATAATCCAACAGCGGGGAAAAAGCCTCGGGCAGCGCGAATTCGACAATCGTATCGGAAAGCGCGCTGACCTGAATTTCTGACCAGAAAGCGCGCAGGTCAGCAGGGACCAGTTCGTTTTCTTCGCGCAGCAGACCCATGGTGTACACCACGTCCTGCGCGGTCACCGGCTGTCCGTCATGCCAGTAGGCGTTCGCGCGCAGGCTGAAGGTAAAGCGCGTGCCGTCGCCGGAGTAACTCCAGGTTTCCGCCAGGTCCGGCTGGGGCATGCCGCTGGAATCGAAGCGGACCAGGCCGTTAAACAACAGGCGGTCCACGTCTTTATCCGCCTGGTTGTACATGTCCAGGATGGGATTCAGACGCAGGAAATTCCCGACCAGGGCTTCTGTGTAGATACCGCCGCTTACCGGGCTCGGGGTGCTCTGTACTTCAGGCGAGTCCGTTCCCTGCTGAAAAATCAACAGCAAACCCACGACTAAGCCAGTCAACACAATAATCAGCAGCTGCCAGCGAAATTTTCTCATAGTTAAAAAAAGACAACCGCCAAGACTGGCGAGTCGTCTTTAGCCTCCGTGTGGAATTGTTGAAACGCCGTCAAACCGTTGCGAATCAGGTTATCCGGTAATGAGCACACTGACCAATGCCAAAACAACAAAAAGGACAGCCAACCCAATCGTCACAAAGAAAAGCACTCTTTCAACGCCGCGCCGTTTGGTGTAGACGCCGCCAGCATCGCCGCCGGCGAGACTGCCAAGGCCGATGCCTTTGCTCTGCAAGAGAATGCTGGCAATCAGGGCAACGGATGTGATCATAATCGCGATATTCAAAAAACTGTTCAATTCAACCTCCGGCAAATAACAGCAAGATTATACCTAAACAGATAAATACGTCAACTCGGAATTATAACAGAAGGACACCCAAACAGTGAAAATTCGCCTGCAAAATTCGCCTGCACAATTTTCGCCTGCACAATTTTCGCCTGCACAAGATAATCCGTGCACACAGGGAGAGGATATAATCAGAACACTATGCCAGCTGGACTCCTGAGGTAATCCATGGAAGAAATCGTTGTCGCTCTGCACATGCACACGGTTTATTCTGACGGGAACGGAAAGCATGCGGATTTAGCGGCTGCCGGCCTGAAAGCAGGCCTGGACGCAATCCTGATTACCGACCACAACGTTTGGGTGCAGGGCATGGAAGGCTACCTGCAAAAGGGTAAAAAGCGGCTGCTCACCCTGGTTGGGGAAGAAGTGCACGACCAAACCCTCAGGATAGGCAAAAACCACCTGCTGATATTTGGCAATACGCGCGAACTTGTCCGTTTTGCCGCGGACCCACAGCAGCTCGTCAACCAGGCAAGCGCTTCTGGCGGCCTGACGTTTATCGCCCATCCGATTGAGGATGCCTTGCCCACCTTTGGGGAAGCAGCCTTTAACTGGGAGGACTGGCAGGTGAGCGGTTTTACCGGCATTGAGCTGTGGAATCAGTTGAGTGAATTCAAGACGCGCGCCACCAGCCTGCCAAAGACCGTGCTGCACGCTTTCTTCCCCAAACTGATGACATTCCGCCCTTTGGAAGCCACCCTGAGATTGTGGGATGAACTCCTGCAGGAGCGCAAAAAACCCGTCGTAGCGGTCGGAGGGGTGGATGCCCATGAACTGCAGATCCGAAGAGGCCCGCTGCGCGTTGTGCTTTACCGGTATGAGCTGCAGTTCCGTTCGATTACCAACCACTTGCTGCTCCCCAAACCCCTGACGGGAAACCTGACACAGGATAAAGCCCTGATCTATGACGCTCTGCGGGCAGGCCATTCCTTCATCGCGTACGACCTGCCGCATTCCGCGCGCGGTTTCCGCTTCACGGTCAACAGCAATGACGGCACCTTCTGGATGGGTGACCAGGTTTCCGCGGAAGCCGGCCTCACTTTTCAGGTGCGCCTGCCGATGCGCACGCATGTGCGCTTGCTTCGCAATGGAATAGTGGTAAAAGAGCACACGGACCGCGAAGTGCTCACCTATCTCACCAAAGAGCCCGGAATCTATCGCGCGGAAGTTTACCTGGATTATATGGGCATGCACCGCGCCTGGATTTTCAGCAACCCGATTTACGCGCTGTAAAACCTGCCTGACCGGAAACCGGTCCTGAAGAAGCGCATGCGCAGAACACCCTCGCAAGATAAGGAATCGCTAAGACGCTCTAAACGCTGATGAGGCGGCATAGGTTCATTGGTATAATCCTGATAGAAGGGAAAGCATATGCTCCTGGAGACGATAGAAAGCAAACTGCGCACGCTCTTTGAGGGCACTCTTGACCGGATTCTCTATCCGGGTATTTCAAGTTCTCTCAGCAGCCGGCTGGTCGCGTTGATCTCCGAGAAGATTTCCTCCCAAGCGCCCGGTACCAACCGGGCTCCGGACATCATCGACATCCTGATCAGTCCGGATAAGTGGGATGCCTGGCAAAGCGCCCGGCCAGCCCTGGAAGATGCCGCTCGGGAGCTTGAGACTTACTGGTCGGAACAAGGTTACACATTTCTGTTCGGCCCTCGTATTAAAGTGATCGCCGACCCCGAGCTGAGTGCTGAGGCGGTTGATATACGCATCGACTACGCGCAAAGCGACATCCTCCAGGCAAAAACTACCCTGCAAACGATCCCGCGCCAGGTCGCTGAGGAACCCATCCCCGCTCATGCCTACCTGATTATCAACGGGAAGGAGCAGAAAGCGCTTGAAAAAGCTGTCATCAATATCGGTCGGCGCTCCACCAGCGATATTGTCCTGAACGATGCGATGATTTCGCGCGACCATGTGCAGCTGCGCGCGGAACAGGGCAAATACCTCCTCTTTGACCTCAGCTCGACTGGAGGCACCTTTATCAACAATCGCCAGGTGCGCTCCGCGGTGCTAAAGCCCGGGGATGTCATCCGGCTTGGGAAGACGCTCCTGGTTTACAACCAGGAGATGCCCGGCACTGACCAAACCAAAATCTCCGTGATTGAACCGCAGCCAACGCCATGAACGCTGGAATACTGCTGGTCTTACGTATTCTCTTTCTGATTGCCCTTTACGGCTTTCTGGGGTTCAGCCTATGGGTTATCTGGAAGTCTATTGGCGGTAAAGCAGCCCAGAGCGCCCAGGAGCCTATTCCTCCGCTCAGCCTTTCCTCCACAATCCTGGAAACCCCCAGCGCGCAGGTCTTCGTCACCCCCAAGGTCACGATCGGCAGAAGTCCCGAATGTGATTTTGTTCTGCCGCACGAAATGGTATCATCCGTCCACGGCAGCTTCAGTTACCATCATCAGCAGTGGTGGTATGAAGACCTGAAATCGACCAACGGGTCTTTCCTGGAAGATTTGCGCGTGGATGAACCTGTCGTCGTCAAAGACGGAGATGTTCTGTTTTGTGGCGAAGTGGACATCAACGTTGCCATCAAGCCCATATCCTGAAACAAAAGTGAGGTCACTATGACAGCAAGCAATATCGCGTTTGGCATCATCGGCGGTTCCGGTCTGTATGCATTTGAAGGTCTGGAAAACAAACGGACTGTGATTATCGATACACCCTTTGGTTTACCGTCCTCTCCCATTGTTTTGGGTGAGGTGCACGGCAAACAGCTGGCATTTTTGGCCCGCCACGGAATCGGGCATACCATTTCCCCTTCCGAGGTCAATTACCGCGCAAATATTTACGCCTTCAAGCAGCTTGGCGTGACGAAAATTATCAGCGTCAGCGCCTGCGGTTCCCTGCGGGAAGATTTCGCGCCCGGGGATGTCATCATCCCGGATCAGGTCTTTGACTTCACCCATAAACGCGAACGCAGCTTCTTTGGAGAAGGACTGGTGGTGCATATTGGCTCAGCGGAACCCTTCTGCCCGAGCCTCAGCGCCGCGCTTGCCAAAGCGCTCAAAGCGGAAAGCGGCACAGTCCACGAAGGCGGCACGTACATCACCATCGAAGGTCCGCGCTTCTCCACCAAAGCAGAATCCAACACTTTTCGGTCATTGGGCATGTCTCTGGTTGGCATGACAGCCTCTCCGGAGGTATTCCTGGCGCGCGAAGCAGAAATCTGTTACGCGACCATGGCGCATGTTACCGATTATGACGTCTGGCATACGAGTAAAGAACCCGTCTCGGTGGAAATGGTGGTGCGAACCCTGGCTCAGAATACCAATCTGGCGCAGCGCGCGCTCATCAGCCTGGTGGATATTCTGGAACACCCCGAACCGGACTCCCCACCCTGCGCCTGCGAAGACGCGCTAAAAGACGCGCTGATTACCAGCCCCGGCAAAATCCGCCCTGAAACCCGCGAAAAGCTGCAGCTTTTGATAGCCAAATACCTGAATTAACCTTGAGCGAGAGCAGAGCACCCAAAAAGACCGCTTTCCTGCCAACGTCCTTGTGGTTGGTTGGTCTTTTTGTCACTTTTTACGCGTTCGCGCTGGCTTTAGCGCCAGCGGTACGCTCGCACGCCAGCGATTTTTCGCTGCAGCTGCGCTACCTGTTTCCTCTCCTGGGCTGGGCCGCGGGGATTGCCGCCTTGCAGTTCGCGGCCCACAAGCTCCTCCCCAGGCACGACCCAACCCTGATTCCGCTGGTCGGCGCGCTGACAGGTTGGGGTTTGTTGTCTGTCTGGCGGCTTTCTCCGGCGTTGGGCCAAAAGCAGCTGCTGTGGTTTTTGATCTCTGTTCTTGTGGTGATTGGCGGGATGGCAATTCGGGAGCTCGTCGCGCTGCTGAAACAATACAAGTACGTCTGGCTGGCGCTCGGATTGCTGCTGGTGGCGCTCACATTCTTCGTCGGGGTAAATCCCAGCGGCTCGGGTCCGAGGCTGTGGCTAAACCTTTTCGGCGTGTATTTGCAGCCTTCGGAACCGCTC
>JBCFBH010000029.1:0-23201 GCA_038562595.1 Anaerolineaceae bacterium | reverse complement strand
ACCTTCGCGGATATCGCCATCAAGGCGGAAAAACCCGACCTGGCAATCCCGATCTGTGAGAGTTTTATGAGCCGCGACAACCTGGACGGCGAAGCGCTGGTGACCCTGTGCGCCGCGTACATCCGCAAGGGCGACGAAGCCAGCGCGGTGAATCTATTGGAGCAAACCTCAGCAATCGCCCCGGAAAAGCCCGCCAGTTGGCTTGCCCTTGCGGAAATCTGGACCAGCCTGGGCAGAACAGAAATGGCAATGGAGTCTTTAAGGAAAGCCAAAGCCGCGCTGCCAGCCAACCCCAGCATTCTCCTGGCGCTGGGAAAGCTCTACTATGAGAACGAGAGACCAACCGAAGCGGTGAGCGTCCTCAAACAAGCGTTCCAACTGGACCAGGACGACCCTGAGATTCGCAACTCACTCGCGAAAGCGTACCTGACACACGGCTACCTGAACGAAGCCTGGTCGGTGATCGGCGCTTTAGAAGCTGATTACACCTCAGATCCCGACCTGGCGCTGACGCTTGGAAACGTGATGCTCGCGCTGGGCGATTACCAGGCGCCAAAGCCGGTCTTGCGCTTCGCGTGGCAATCCAGCCGCTCAGATGAATCGCTAATGGCGTACGCCAGGCTTCTGCTGCAAGGACCAGCCCATGCTGGCGCCTTATCCGCCGGGGATAGCAAAGAACTTGCCCGGCTACTGGAGGCCGTCCATGCGAAAGCCCAACCCGAAAGCGGTTCCTTCGACTTTAAGGTTCTCGAAGCCGACATTCAGTACGCCCAGGATTGCATAGAAACTGCCTACAAAAGCTACCTTGAACTGCTGGACCAACCTGAGGGCAAAACCCCGCGGACCTACTTCCACCTGCAGCATCAAATCGGGCAATGCGCCCTCAAGCTGGGGCATACCGACGTCAGCATCTCCGCCCTTCAGGAGGCGGTTCTGGTCAATCCCGACAATCTGGAGGTCCGCCATACGCTCTCCGAAGCCTTTGCTGCCGCAGGGATGCGAGACGAAAGTCTGGCAGCTGCAAAGGCGACCCTGCAGCTCGCACCGACTGAGCTGGACAACGTGCTGTGGTACAGCCACTTCTGCGGCGACAATGGAAATGAAAGGGAAGCGATACAGGTCCTCAAAGACACGCTCTACCTGCTCCCGGATGAACAGACGCTTTATCTGGCGCTGGCACGCGCTTATCTCGCCACAGGTTCCACCGCCGAGACAAAAGAGACGCTCAATCGCATGCTCGAACGCGAAAACATCAGCACCGAAGAGTATGTGAACGTCGCGAACATCTATTTGCACATGAACGACTCAGCCGAGGCAGCCCGCATCATTCGCCTGGCTATCGCGAATAATCCTCAGCCGGATTTCTCCGAAGCCCGTAAGCTTGCCTACACTGTACTCCGCCTTGGCGACGGGGCTGCAGCGCTTCATCTGTTGGCGGAAATAGAAAAACCGCTGGGCAGCCATCCCTGCTTCCCGATTCTCAAATCCGATGTCCTGGCAGGCAACAAGCAATTCTTGCCGGCTCTGCAGAACCTCGAAAGTCTGCTGAAAGAAATCGAATTTTCCGGCTCCGACCTTCCCTTTGAAGCTTACTTTAGCGCCGAGTCTGATGAAAACATCCCCGATTACAATCGGGCAGGCGTTTTGTATCGCGCAGCTCAACTGGAACGCTCCTCTGGAGATATGGCGGCAGCCCAGAAGCACGCGGGGCAGGCCTTCACTCTCCAACCAGACAAAGGCGAATACCTCCTGCTAAAGTCTGAGCTGGCATTCGCGCTGCGAAAGACGGAAAAACTGGATTCCGCGCTTGAGCAGCTGGAAAACAATCCGGGCTCTCCCGCCCATCAGGGATTGACACGGCTTTTGGCTGTGAACGCGTTGATTGAGCGCGACCCTCACAAAATCCACCTGTTGCTTGACCATTTCCTCGCGCGCCAAAGCCCATCGGCAGTCTTCCACGCGGGGCGAGCCTTTCTGGCGCTTACGGAAGGCAGGGCTGCTCAGGCAGAAGATGAACTGCACTCCGCGGAGGCGCTCCTGGAGGAAGCTTACGCTCGCTCGGGTTTGGAGGCTTTCAGCATCCCGGCGCATTTTGCCTGGCTGTGGCAGGCGCTTGCAGCCGCGACCGCGGCCTTTGAAGCCAAACTCTGGGATCTGGCAGACAAATGCTTCGGCTACGCGCTGGCAGAAATTAAGATTAATCCTGTGGTAAACCAGCAGCTGGCGGAATACCTGGTGGAGAAGGCACGGGTGACCAACAACGCGCGCGCTTTACGAATTGTGCAGCGCCTGCCCCACCCATTCAGTGCGGACCAGACAGATGAAGAAGTTCACCAGGAACAGATATCCATAGCTGGGCGGTACATTCCAGCGGCGGAAATGCTGCCTACCCTCAAGATTGGGCAGGCTCTCTTCAGCGGGCGCTGGAACGACGGCGAGGAACTGAAACTGCTTGTCAGGGACAGCCGGCAGGCCGCCCAGGCGCTTTCCGTTCAGTTGGATAGCGACGCAATCAAGAACATCAGCGCGGCTTTTCCCGAGGCTTTTGATGTAGCCTTTCAGGAAACCGTTCTGCTGCTTTACAAAAACCCGGCAGCCTGCGCGGAAAAGGCTAAAAGCCTGCTGGTAAAGCAGCCCGACAATCCCTGGCTGTATACAATGCTGGCGATAGCCCGCCAGGCAGAACCTGAAAAGGCCGCTGTCGCAATCGAGAAAGCGCTGGAAATATGGCCGGATGAACCGGACTGGCATGCAATCGCGGGAACCTTCCACGAACAGTCCGGCGCGTATGAAAAAGCCGCCAAACATCTTGAAGACGCCATCCACATCCTGCCCAAGTCCGCACAGTACTGGCAGCAGTTGGGGGATATCAAAGTTCTGGAAAAAGATTACCACAGCGCGCGGGATTACTTTACCAAAGCCAACGAGCTCTTCCCGGGAGACCCGGAAGCGCTGTTCTCCCTGGCGGTCATCAACCAACAGCTTGGGGAGCACCAGGCTGCCATTCAATGCCTGCGGGAGGTTGAGACGCTGGACCCCGGGAAAACCATCTACGCGGAAAGCATCGCCGAATCACTGTTCGCGATGCAGGACTACCAGGCAGCAGAAGAGCAGGCAAACCGCGTCTTACAAACAGACGCATACAGCAGCCGTGCCCTGCAGCTGAAAGCAAAAGCTCTGATGAAACAGCGGCGATACGAAGAAGCCAAGCGCGTGCTGCAAGCCGCCAGAGAAATGGTTAGCGACCCAATTCCTTTTGATTTGCTCGCCATTGAGCTGGATGCGAGTACGCAGCGGAAATCAGGGCTGGGCGCGGCTCTGGCGCTTGCTGAAACAAACCCTGAAAACCCACTGGTGCTCAATACACTGGCCGGCTATTACCTGGAAGCGAATATGCAAACCCAGGCCGAAGAGACCCTGCACCACAGCCTGGAGATCGACGGGCAAAACCCGCAAACGCTCGTGATGCTCGGGCGCATCGCCCGCCGGCGCGGCAACCTGGACCAGGCGCTGGCCTACCTGACCCGCGCGCTGGCAGTAGACCCCAGTCTGATGGATGCATACCTCGAGCTTGGGCAAACCTATCAGGACCGTCGGGACAATACCCGCGCTTTGGACACGTACCATAGAGCTATCGAAATGGTGGAGAAAGACCCGCGCGCGTATATTCAAGCCGCCGCGGCTTACAAAGACAGCAAAGATTACCGCAATGCTGAAAGCATGCTGCGCCAGGCGGCTCAGTTCGCTCCCAATGACCCTGTCATTCGGCGGCAGCTTGCCTCCATCGTTGCTCTGAATTTGGTGAACAACCTGCAGGAGGCACCAAAACGAAGATGATACCTTATCGCGTACCAAAAAATGACGAAGCCATGATTGTCAGACGCGCCAAATTCCTGACCCTTGTGCAGACCGCGATGAACAAGCGCGAACTGCAGTTTGTCCGTCAGGCTTGCCTGATCTGGTTGGCAAGCTACCCAGGCGACCTGCTGGTGAACTATATCTACGCGGCCATCCTGGCTGAACTTGGGGACGTAGAGATGGCCGTCGGCAACCTCGAAAAGATTATCGCCTACGATCCCGAATTCCTCGAGGCAATGAGCCTGCTGAGCCAACTGGTGAACGGGGAAGCGATTGATGTTGAGTACCACTCTTCGTTGGCATACCTGCAGCGCAACCCCGCGCCGGTGCCGCCCACCGCCAAATGGTACGCGCCCTTCATGAACGCCCGCCGTGCTTTTGAAGCCGGCGACCAGGCGGCAGCAGAAAAGGCGATCCTGCAAGCGCTCGCGCACAACCCGAACCTGCCGCTGCCCGCCATCCTGCACATGCGCATCATCCACAAGAACGGAAATATGACCTTGCTGGATACCCTTGCCGGGATATACGGAAACCGCTGGCCGGACTGCATCCAGATCAAACTGCTTTCCGCCCTGGCGGACATGCAGCAAGGCGAAGACGCGCGCGGCGTGGAAAAACTGCATTGGAGCGCAGCACACGACATCAGCGGTCAGGCGGTCAGCCGCTTGCTTGGCGCTGACCATGCTTTCAGACCAATCTGGCCGGATGACCTCAAGGTCTACTTTGACCTGCCAATCCCGGCTTCGATCGCGGTTGAACTGGGCTGGAACGCACTTGCCACACCCAACCTGGCTGCCGCGCCAGCTGATTCAGCGGAAACCGTGGCAGCCGCGCAGCCCGCATCCGCTGGCAGCCTGCCCCTCACCCAGAAAATTGCCGATTTTGTGAATACCGACAACATTGACTACTCCGAAGTCCCACCCGAAGCTTTCCTGCTCAGTAAATCTCCGAATTTTGGGGAAGAAAAGCAAATGAAAGCCAGGAATGAGACGGTCGATTCACTGAATGAGATTCAGGCAGAATTCGACAAAATCGCCAAAACCATGCATAAATCTGAACTGACCACGGCGGACGCGCGCTTCCCGAATTATGTGCTGATGACCTCGCGGACTGCTCTTGCCAATAAGTACGGCGCGAACACAGCCAACGTCATCATCGACGCGATGCAGGACCTTTCCATCAAAATTACCGCCCTTCCGGGTTGGAACAGCATCGTTTTTGTTCCGGATGACCCCCGCATCGCCAATGACCTCGGTCTCACTCCCAGCCTGGCGAACGACGCATGGAAGTTCAAGCTGGCTCTGGCAGACCTGGATAAAAGTCTGGCAGCCAAAGGCGAGATGGTAGGCACACTGCTCATCATCGGCGGGAATGACATCGTTCCTTTCCACCAGCTCCCCAACCCAACCGATGACGCGGATAATTATGTGGCATCCGACAATCCGTATGCCACTGTGGACGACAATTATTTCATCCCCCAGTGGCCGGTCGGACGCATCCCGGACGAAGCCGGCAGTGACCCGGTCTATCTGATTGAGCAGCTGCGTTACCTGAACAATGAATACGCGCTCAAACTGAAAGCGAAAACATTCATTTCCGGAACCGTGTTCGAGAACTGGCTCTACAACCTGCGCGAGTCACTGAACGTGACCCTGCAAAGCTTCAAACGCTCTGAACAGCTTGGCTACTGCGCGGAAGTATGGAAGATCCCCAGCACGGAAGTTTATAACCTTATTGATCGTGGAGACAGGATAAAATCTTCCCCGCCCGTAGACACAAGCACTTTGTTGGCGAATCAGAAATCCAATCCAAAGTTCGCTTATTTCAATCTGCACGGATTGAAGGACGCTCCTGAGTGGTTTGGGCAGAGCGATTTCACCCGCCGATTGAACAGCCCGGAATACCCGGTCGCGGTTGTCCCTGATTTATTTAATATGGAGACACCTGCGCCGGATATCGTCCTGAGTGAAGCCTGCTACGGAGCAAATATCCTTGATAAGACCGCCAAGGAGGCCATGGCAATCAAACTGCTCGCCACCGGCTGCCGCGCGTTCGTCGGCAGCACCTGCACCGCCTACGGTTCTGTCAACAAACCCTTGGTCGGCGCGGACCTCCTGGCGCACAGCTTCTGGACGCATGTGCAGAACTCTGTTCCCGTCGGGTACGCCCTGATGCGTGCCAAGCTAACGCTTGCCAGCCGCATGACGCAAGCCCAGGGCTATCTTGATGGAGAGGATCAAAAGACGATTCTGTCCTTTGTCCTGTACGGCGACCCGCTGGCGAACAAAGAAAGCATGCGGAACATCCCCAAACCGCTGCTGCGCCCTTCCAAGACGCTGGTCATCAAGACGATCAGCGATTCCCACGAGGAGATGGTTGTTTCCCCTGAGGAGATGCCGGACGAAATCCTTGATAACGTCAAAAAGGTTATCAGCGCGTACCTGCCCGGACTGGACAACGCCACCGTGGCGATCAACCCGCAGCTGACCAACTTTTCCCTGGATACTGCCGGCGTGAAAGAGCGCAAATCCCGCAAGCATTATCTGGAAGGCAGCGAGCGATATGTGGTCACTCTGCGCAAGAGCGTGGAAATCAAGCAGATCTCTCATGCTCAATACGCGCGCATGACCTTCGACCAGAAGGGCGAAATGGTCAAACTGAGCCTCTCGAAGTAGGCTCACAAACGTTGAAAACTCTGGCTCAGCATCCAGTTTTTCCCCTCCGCAATGAAGCCCCTCGCACCCAGGGGCTTCATTTATATCTACAGAAACCACTATTGCGCTGGTAGAACCGGCAGAAGCGCATTCACTTCTTCCTTTGGCCGCTGCCGTTTGAATTAAAGAATTGTGCCCACAGATTTTCCGACTAAGTGTATAATATTTCAGAAACCACAGAAAAAAAGGTGCTTTTGCGTTGACTTCTGGAATCCAAATAAAAAAGAAAATTGATTATAGAGAACGATATAAGCCAATCCGAACCATTGGATGGCTTAGGTTTTTTGAAAGGGAGCAGAAATGAAAGGTTATAGTGGAAAGATCCTGCACATAGACCTGAAAACCCGCAAAACACGCGTGGAGGAAAAGCCGGAAGAATGGTACAAACTCTGGATCGGCGGCGTTTCCATGGCCAGCAGGTTATGTTGGGAAAATACCGTTCCCGGGTGCGACCCTTACTCGCCCGAGAACCCCGTGTGTATTGCTAACGGCATCTTTGCGGGAACGCCTGTGCCCGTGGGCGGTAAGTTTGGACTGGCGTCCAAATCCCCTCTCACAGGTTTCCTTGGCGACAGTCTCTCCGGAAGCTGGTTCTCCATCGCCCTCAAGCGCGCCGGCTGGGATGGTGTCGTCCTGCACAATAGCAGCGATACCTGGGTGAATGTTTTCATCGATGACGACCGCGTGGATTTTCTGGACGCGACCTATCTGCTTGGAAAAGGTACATACCATTCAGAAGAAGCTATCCGGGAAAAGCTGGGTGACGAACAGGTGCGCTCCTGCACTATCGGCGTTTGCGGCGAGCACATGGTTCGCTATGCGAATGTTACCAATGATGGGCGTCAGGCTGGTCGCACGGGTCACGGCGCGGTGTGGGGCTCAAAGAAACTTAAAGCGCTTTCCGTGCGCGGCACTAAGGGTATCACGGTTGCAGACCCGAAGAAACTGATGGAATTGTCCTTCAACATCTCTAAAGAGGCGCAAGGTAAATATACCGAAAAGTACCGCATTTATGGAACCGCCACGAATATGCTCAGCATGGATAAAATTGGCCTTCTCCCGACGCGCAATTATCAGGAAGGCACTTTTGAGGGTATCGACCTGATCAGCGGCGAGTACCTGGACGCGCATCATAAAGTGAAAGTCATTGCCTGCGCACAGTGCCCGATCGCTTGCGAACAAATGTCCATTGTAAAAACCGGACCTTTTGCTGGTTCGATGACAGGGGTGGAATACGAAAGCCTGCAAGCTAACAGCTCCAACCTGGGCATTTCCGACATACGCGCCTGCATCCAATTGCTGGAAATCGCTGACCAGGACGGCATGGACAGCATGAGCATGGGCGTTAGCATTTCTTATGCGATGGAATGCTACGAAAAAGGCGTCCTCAAAAAAGAAGATTTTGCCTGCAAACAATTTCCAGAAGGGATCGAGCTGAATTTTGGCAACGCTGAAGGCGCTGTCGCCCTCGCGAAGATGATCCGTGACCGGGAAGGGATTGGGGACCTGCTGGCAGAAGGTACGCGGATTGCCAGCAAGAGGATTGACGCGGAACGCGGCACGGAATCCTGGAAGTGGGCAATGAATATCAAAGGACTCGAGTGCCCTGGTTACGACGCGCGCGGTCTGAAGACTTTCTCGGTAGGGTTGGCAGTGGGAACACGCGGGGGCTGCCACAACCGCTCCGCTGCTTACGACCCGGATATCAAAGGCGAAGTTAACCGCTTCACCATCGACGAAACCCGTGGAAAAGTTGCCGCGGAATCTGAAGAGTACGCCGCGGTTTACGATACGCTGCCGTTATGCAAGTTTATCCGGCGCTGTTTCACTGGCAAAGCTGACCGAGCTGGCGCCTGGCCCGCCATCGCCGAATTGATCAACGCTACCACCGGTTGGAATTACGGCTACGACGATGTGGACTTGATTGGCGTGCGCGCGCATACCATCAAGAAAGCATTCAATATCCGCGAGGGTTGGACGGAAGCGGATGATGATTTGCCCTGGCGCTGGAAACACGAACCCTTTACAAAAGGCGCGTCGGCGGGCTACACCATCAGTGATGAAGAACTCGCGTATCTCAAGGATATTTACTATCAGGCCAAGGGCTGGACAAAAGAGGGCTTGATCCCGGGCGAACTACTGGTCAAACTCGGGATGCCAGATGTAGCTGAACAAATCGGTGTCAAAGGAGAATAATGGCGACCTCTACTTCGAAGTACGAATACATTGTTTGCGATCCTGTCGCCTGTATTGGTTGTCAGCTGTGTGAATACGTGTGTTCCTACACTAAAACGGGGGAGTACAACTCTTACCGCAGCCGCATCCGAGTTGTTCGGATGGATGAAGTCCTGATTACCGCGATTGCCTGCCGGACCTGCGAAAACGCCCCTTGCGTCATCGTCTGTCCGCGCGACGCGATGACCCAGGACTCTGACAACGGTATCATCCGCGTGGACTCTTCCAAATGTGACGGCTGCGCCTGGTGTATCGAAGCCTGTGATTTTGGCGCGATTTCTATTAACCCGACCACCAAGCTGGCAGAAATTTGTGACCAATGCGAAACTGTCGAAGACGGTCCGCAATGCGTCGTGTGGTGCCCCAAAGAAGCGCTGACACTGACCAATCCGGACAGACAGGCGCAAAAATCACGCCGGGAGCTTATTAAAGAGAGCCTCGAGTTCCCAACAAAAGCCAAGGAACCCCGATGAGCGATGAACTGAATAAAAATGAAGAGGAATTGCGCATCGGCGTATATGTCTGCCACTGCGGCAGCAACATCGCCGGCGTCATTCCACCCAAAGAAGTGGTCAATTTTGCCGCAGAATTGCCGGGCGTGGTGCGTGCCACCGATACGCTTTATGCCTGCGCGGACAGCGGTCAACGCCTGATCAAAGAGGATATCAAAAAGTACAACCTGAATCGCGTGGTGGTATCTGCCTGTTCCGTCAGAATGCACGAACCCACCTTCCGTGGCGCAGTTTCCGAAGCAGGTCTGAATCCCTTCCTGATGGAAATGGCGAACATCCGCGAGCAGTGCACCTGGGCGCATGGACACGACCGCGAAGGCGCCCTGGCAAAAGCCAAAGACCTGACCGCTTCTGCTATCGCCAAAGTATCATTCCTCCAACCGCTGGACATGATTAACGTCCCGGTTTCCAGGAAAGCAATGGTCATCGGCGGCGGCGTGGCTGGCATCAGCGCGGCGCTGGACCTGGCGGAACAGAATATTCCCGTTGTCTTGGTCGAGAAGGAACCAACAATTGGAGGGGTCATGGCTCAGCTGAACAAGACTTTTCCAACGATGGATTGCAGTATATGAATTCTCGCACCAAAAATGGTTGACGCGGCGCGTCAACCCCTCATTGAAGTCAAAACATACACGGAAGTTGAAAAAGTCGAAGGTTTCGTCGGGAACTTCAAAGTAACCCTGCGTGAAAAAGCCAAATACGTGCGCGCGGACCGCTGCAACGGCTGCGGCGATTGCGCAAAAGTTTGCCCAATCGAAGTCCCGAATTACTTTGAGATGAACCTGGCTCCCCGCAAAGCGGCGTATATCCCGATGAGCCAGTCCGTCCCGCTGATATATAACATCGACCTGGACGCCTGCATCCACTGCTATAAATGCGTGGAAGCCTGCGGACCGCTCGAAGCGATTGATTTCAGCATGGAGGACAAAATCGTGGAGGAGGAAATCGGCTCCATTATTGTGGCAACCGGTTTCAACCACTTTGACCCCTCCCCGATGGAAGAGTACGGGTACAACCGCTATCCCAACGTGATTACCTCCATGGAGATGGAACGTCTGAACAACTCCGCGGGTCCGACAGGCGGCAACCTTATCCGCCCCAGCGACAGCAAGAAACCGCAGCGTTTGGCGTTCATCAACTGCGTGGGTTCGCGCGATAAGCGTTTTGTGGAAAGCTGCTCGAATTTCTGCTGTATGTACTCCCTCAAAAACGCTGTGCTGGTCAAGCAGATGAATCCGAATGTGGATGTGACCATCTACTACATGGACATCCGCACGCCTTCCAAGGGCTACGAGGAGTTCTATAACCGCGCCCGCGCCATGGGCATTCACTTTATCCAGGGGCGCCCCGCCATGATTACCGAGGATTCCAGGACCCACAATCTTTACATCCACTCGGAAGATATCGCGCTGGGTAAGGTTGTGGAGCATGAATACGACCTGGTCATGCTCAATCAAGCTGCGATTCCCCAACCGGACCAAAACCACATGAGCTCCGTGCTGAACGTCGCCCAGTCTCCGGGCGGTTGGTTCATGGAATACCACCCCAAACTGCGCCCGATTGACAGCCCCACCGACGGCATCTTCTTCGCCGGCGCTTGCCAGGGTCCAAAGGATATTCCCGCCAGCGTTGCCCAGGGTTCTGCCGCGGCATCGCGCGCTTCGCGCGTTCTGCATTCCAAAACATGGCAGATTGAACCCACCATCGCTAATGTCTGGTCAGACCGCTGCGTCAGCGCTCAGGGCAGAGCCTGCGGCATCTGCGAACGCTCCTGCCCCTACGGCGCGATTGATTATACTCAGGGCGTTGCCGCGGAGGTTATCACCGCCAAATGCCACGGCTGCGGCGCGTGCGTGGGTGAATGCCCCCACGACGCGATTACCCAGCTGCATTACACTGACGCGCAAATCCTGGCCCAAATCCGCACCCTCCTGGCGGACAAACCCGAGGAGAAAATCCTGGCGCTGCGCTGCCACTGGTGTTCTTACGGCGGCGCGGATCTGGCGGGCACCAGCCACTTTGAGTACACGTCCAACGAGCGTGGCATCAAGGTGATGTGCTCTGCCCGCATGGACGCGGACTTCATCTACGAAGCTTACCGTCTTGGCGCTGGCGCCGTGCTCTACTCCGGCTGCCATCAGCAGGACTGCCACTACATCACCGGTCAGGTTATCGGCGCCAAACGGGCTAAACGGCTGGAAACCATCTTCGGGCGCTTAAATATGAGCCCCGGACGCTTCCGGGTTGAGTGGATCAGTGCGGCAGAAGGCGATAAATATGCCCGGGTGCTCAACGAAATGCAAGCCGCGCTGGATGCGATCCCGCCCGCGGACCTGCTCGCCGAAATCGAGCGCCTGCGCCCGGATATGGCCAAACGCCTTACCCGCCTGCCCAACATCCCCGGCGTCCAGCGAGCGATGGACCATACTGAGGTCCTGGTGAATACGATTCTCAGCAAAGAAGGGGCAGCCGTATGATCCAATCCGGATTGGCAAATGAAATCAGGGCAATCCCTGGCGGTGAAAACCTTGAAATGTGCTATTCCTGCGGGACCTGTACGAGCAAGTGCATGATTCAGCAGAAACTCGAACCGGCATACAACCCACGCCGCCTTCTGCGCATGGTCATGATGGAAATGCGTGAAGAAAGTTACGCCAATCCCACCACCTGGCTGTGTTCTTCATGCGACTTATGCTACCCGGCTTGCCCGCAGCAAATTCACATCTCCGGCGTCATCACGGCTGTAAAAAAAATCGCCGTGCAAAACGCGCAAAAAACGCCCTTGCATACCGCCGTGGTGGACCAGCAAACCTGCGTGGCTTGCGGCTTGTGCGCGGAAGTTTGCCCTTACGAGGCAATCAGCATTGAAACGCGCAAGCTGCCCTACCGCGGCAGCATCCCGGTCGCTGTGGTGAACGCGGGCTTGTGCATGGCTTGCGGCGCTTGCGGCGCAGCCTGCCGCTCCAACTCCATCGGTATCCCCGTCGATTTCTCCGACCAGGAAGTGGTTGAGAACATCTGGACCTGGCTGAACCCGGAAGGAGCGCTGAACTGATGCACAATCAAGCGAAAATCGCGTTTTTTCAGTGCCAGTGGTGTCTCTACGCTCCCGAAGACCAGGAATGGGTGGACAACCGCTTACCTGAAAATATCCATCTGATTAAAGTGCCCTGCACCGGTCGCATCGACCCGCTGTATGTGCTCAACGCAGTTCAGGGCGGTGCGGAAGGCGTGGTTATCAGCGGCTGCCTGCCCGAAAAATGCCACTTCAAAGAGGGCAATCTGGCAGCGCGCCGGCAATTGGACGAGTTTTCCAGCTTCCTTGACTACATCGGTTTCGCGCGGGAACGCGTGCGCTTCGTCTGGCTGGACTTGCAGGACCGCGGGCGCATTCAGCGCGAGCTGGCGGAATTCGAGAGTCAGCTTGCCCGGCTCAGCCCGGCAGAAACCCTTGCCACGCGCGTACCTTTAAGCAACGGAGGCGCGAATGACTGAGCTGGAAGCAAAAATCCGCACCGAGGCAGCGCGCCTGTTAACGGAAGGGTTGGTGGATGTTGTGGTCGCCTTTCGTAAAGAAGACGCCCCGCTGCACCCGCAGCCGGCTTTCTTCACCCGCGTGGAAGACCTGGAAAACCTGGTCTACAACAGTCTGTGCGCGAACAATCTCGCGAATTACCTGACGCGCTTCCCGGATGAAACCCGCATCGGCATGCTGGTGCGGGGATGCGAAAACCGTTCCGTGAACGCGCTGGTGGTGGAAAAACAGCACAGCCGCCAAAACCTCACTCTGATGGGCATTCCTTGCACAGGGATTATCGACTGGCGCAAAGTAGTCGCGCTGACCGGAGAGGACATCCTCGGGTATGAAGAGACAGACGGATTCCTGAACGTGCGTGCCAGGCGCAAAAGCTATCAGCTCGCGCGCCAGGAATTGCTGCATCCTTCTTGTTTGCGCTGCGTTCACCCGAACCCGCTCAGCGCGGATATCCTGCTGGGAGAAGCGCTGCCAGAAGGTGACCCCAATCTCATCCGGGAACGCGTGGAGGCTTTTGAAGCCCTGACCCAAGCAGAACGAGCCGCGTATTTCAAACAGGAAGCCGAACGCTGCATCCGCTGTTACGCCTGCCGTGAAGCCTGCCCGATGTGTTACTGCGAAGAGTGCTTTGTGGACCACAACACCCCGCGCTGGACAGAAAGTGGCACTTCTCCGGCTGGCACGCAAGCCTGGCACATTATCCGCGCCTTTCATCAGACCGGGCGCTGCACCAGCTGCGGCGCTTGCGAGCGCGCCTGCCCCATGGATATCCAGATGACCTACCTGACCGATAAGCTGGGCAAAGATATGTGGGATAGCTACCAATATGCGGCCGGCATGGATGATAAAACCCAGCCGCCCTTTGCCTCATTCACCTTGGATGATAGGAAATACTTCCAGGCTGGAGGAATGCCCTCATGAAATACATCCTCCCGAAGCCTGAACTACATGCCCTTTTAGACCGTTGGTCTGCAGCGTACGCCGTCTTCGCCCCTCAAAAAACCGGCGCGTACGCAGAGTATTTACCCTACGGCGTCCAGGCGGAACTTTGCCTGGAGGAACCCCACAACACGCGCTATCCTGCCAAGGCGCTCTTTTTCCCGCAATCCGAAGCAATCCTGAAATATAACCGGAAATTCAACCAGCTGGAAAGCGCCGCAGCCGAGTCCCAGAAGCGGGTGATATTTGGCATCCGCCCATGCGACGCAAAAGCAGTCACTCTGCTCGATACGGTCTTTGCGGAGGGCGATAATCAGGACCCGTTCTGGTTAGCCCGCCGCGCGGAAACCCTACTCATCGGTCTGGGCTGCCACGAACCCTGCGCGACCTGCTTCTGCACCAGCGCAGAGTCCGGTCCCTTCCACACGGACGGTTTGGACGCGCTCCTGACAGACCTTGGTGGGGAATATCTGGTTGAGCTGCAGTCAGAACGCGCTGCCGGTCTTTTTGACGGCCTGACCCCTGCCAGCGCAACCCAGCAGGAAAACGCCCAGGGGCTGCAGCAAGCTGCTGAACAAGCCCTTCCCAAAGCTTTTGAATTGGAAGGCATGAAAGAGAAACTGGACCGCGTCTTCGACCAGGAGCTCTGGGCGCAGCTGGCACAATCCTGCCTTGGCTGCGGCATCTGCACCTTCCTGTGCCCAACTTGCTTCTGCTTCGACCTGGTGGACGAAGCCCAGCGGGATACGCGCGTGCGCAACTGGGATAGCTGCATGTTCCGGGTTTACTCCCTGGAAGCTTCAGCGCACAATCCGCGCCCGACGCGCAAAGAGCGCACCCGTCAACGCCTGATGCACAAGTACAGCTACTGGTGGGAGCACGCCGACAAATTGGGCTGCACGGGCTGCGGGCGCTGCGTGCGCTACTGCCCGGTCGGTCTGGATATTCGCGCGATGATACGCAAAGCTGGCGCGTACGAAAATGAGGTGCTGCATGCCAACTAATTTTTCTACGCGCAACCCTTATCAACCGACACCCATGCGCGTTTTGCGGGCATATTACGAGTCTACCGACCGAAGCCTGAAAACGCTGGAGCTTTCGTTTGAAAACCACGCGGACAGGCAGGCATTCTTCCGGAAGTTCAATCCGGGGCAATTTTGCCAGCTTTCAGTTTTTGGCAAAGGCGAGTCCCCCCTTGGGGTGGCTTCGGCTGCCTGGGAAGGCGACTTTGTGCGTTTTACCATCCAGCGAATGGGCTCGGTGACCAAAGCTCTGCACGAATTGAAGCCCGGTGATTCGCTGGGTATGCGCGGTCCGCTCGGCAACGGCTTCCCGCTCGCGGAGTGGAAAGGCAGGAACCTGGTCATCATCGGAGGCGGCTGCGCCTTCTCCACGCTCTATGCGCTCACCAAACACGTCCAGCACCCCCAAAACCGCGCGGATTTCGGTCAGTTGGTGGTCATTTACGGCGCGCGCAGCTCTGGACTGTGCATGTACAAGCACGATATCCAGAGCTGGTACCAACGTGATGATATGGAAATCCATCAAGCGATTGATGTTCCGGAAGAAACCTGGGACCACCACGTCGGTTATGTGCCGGATGTGGTCAGGCAAATTGCGCCCTCACCGGCAAACGCGGTGGCAATTGTGTGCGGTCCACCCATCATGACCAAATTCACTCTGCCCGCGCTCGTTTCGCTGGGATTCCCACCGGAAACGATTTTTACCTCATTGGAAAAGCGCATGAAATGCGGTTTCGGCAAGTGCGGCCGCTGTAACATTGGTTCGAAATATATCTGCAAAGATGGTCCGGTCTTCAGTCTGGCGGAACTCAACGCGCTGCCCGCGGATCTTTAATGGAGAAAGCATGAGTCAACGCGGTATTCCCCAAAAAACCAAAGACGAACACAGCATGACCATCCACCGCGGTATGGTCACACGCAACTACCTGATGACCTGGGACCTGGATAAATGTGTGGGCTGCCAGATTGGACCCATAGTCTGCCCCAAGGAAGCTCTGACGCATGTGCCTGTCCAGCTGGAAAACGGCCGGATTGCGGTCAAAGCTTCCGTGGATGTCGATGAGAAAAAATGCGTGAACTGCGGCATGTGCGTTGTTTCCTGCCCCACGCACGCCATCAGCCTGACCATCAACGGCAAACCGGAAATTCCTGTGCGGGAATACGAAACTTATCCGGAGTACATCGCGAAAACCATTTTCAGACGGGAGCTTTTCGACTTTTCCCTCAAGGATTTTGTCATTGATAACTGCTCCGCGCATGTCATCAGTTATGACGAGCAGCGCGACACAATGCGCGTGGACTTTGCCAACTGTATACACTGCCGCCAGTGCGAAGTCGCAAGCCAGGGCGCTTTTGAAGTGCGCCAAGCCTGGCAGGGTTCCGTGGAACTGCACCGCGAACGCTGCGTGGAAGGCTGTTTCGCCTGCGCGGATATCTGCCCGACCCGCGCGCTGCATATCGACGAGCAGGGCGAGCTGGTCCTGGCGGATTATTACTGCATCAAATGCGGGGCTTGCATGCAGGTTTGCCCGATTAAGCCCAGGTATGAGAACCAGGAATTCGAGTTTGAATATCAGGGCATGCTGGTGAAACGCGATCGTGATGTGCTGGTGAACCAGAACGAGCTGGCGGTCAGGGTGGAACGCTGGCGGCTCAACCACAGTCCCGTCTCCAGCGCGGCCTGGATCGAAGCTCTGCGCAAACTTGCGGATGACAAAGCAAAAATGGTGGAAATCGACCGTAAGCGCGCCTTGCGCCGCGCGGACCTGGTGCGCGCGCTGCGCGGGCACACGCTTACCGAGACGCGCCCGGTGGCAGATCAAAGCAAGACAGGCCAATAGGCGAACGGCGTATAAGCAGCTCGGAAGATTCAGGAGAAAATGAACACCAAACCCTCAGTCACCTTTTGGTTCTGAGGGTTTATCGCAAACCCCTGGAGGGGAGAAGATGGCGAACGCTCTGATTCTAATCGGGAAAAAACTTGCCGCGGATACATCCCCGGGAGAAATTCGGCGGATAGAAGATATCCTCAAACACGAAAAAATCCCTTATCGACTTCAGACTCAAAGAACCCGCGGCGCAATGGGGTCCTCGATCGACGCCCGCTCCTACGCCGCGGCGAACATCGCGCTCTACAAAGGTTCCCAGCAGCCTGATTTTGTTTATGCGATTTATGTTCGTCCAAAAGATTTCAAACGCGCGCAAGCGCTAATTGCCCAAAACTAAAACAATCTTGTCCGCATGCTCAGCCCATAGACTCCACATGGGTCTATACTTCAGAACCGTAACCAAATTCTGTCGAATAATCAAAGGACCAACCGGTCTCCCTGGTATATTCAGGGTTCTTTTCTCCCGGTCCATAAATCAGCACCCGCGCCCTGGAACGCAAGCGCCCGAAACTGAGCATATCCGGCGCAGCCGTTATCACATTGCGGAATGTGCCGCTGTTCAGGTAGTAGCGCTGCCGCCCCCCGGAAGCCCCCAGGAGTTCGACTTCCGGGCTGTGGGTGTGCCCGCTGACGATGCAATTAATGGTGGACTCGCTGCTACTAAGGCATTCTTCCTTTTGTATCATCTCCATCAGGCTGCCCAGCTTGTACGTCCCTGAGAGCGATTCAATCAGTTTTTCAAATACCCAGAACGGAATGCGACGCTTCCAAATACGTTCATTCAGCAGCACCCTCAGGCTAAAAAGCGGCAAGCCTACCAGCGCGCCCAACGAGAGAAACTGCTGTTTCAGCTGCACATCGCGGGCAATATCATCCCGAATGCCTTTGAATACGGGTTCCAGGTAGCGCCAGGTTTCATCGCGGCTCAACCCGGGTGTGGAGAACAAAAAATTCATCAGCGCGCTGACAGGACGAACGTTGTCAAATTCCATGATGCGCTGATAAAGCACCCGGAGCGAAGTCTGCTTAAGGATTCCCGCGTCGGTGTAATAGTCCTTAAACACCTTTGGCAGCCTGGCGGCAAGTTCCAGAGTGGTAATGTCGCCAAGCACCGGGCGTTTATACCATTCCGCAGGCATCTCGACCGGCAGCGAAGCCTCCGCGCTGAGGTTCACGCCGAAGTTGTTCGGGTCGTATTCATGCCCATGCCGCACCAAGACGCCGGGCTGTCCTTCAAACGGATGCAAATATTGGTTTTCAAAGGGTTCGCCGCTTTCTGGCAAGCCCAGCATCCGGCGCACTTCAGCGCGGACCGCCGGCGTGGCATTGCCCAAACGGTCGTGGTTGCCGGGGATGTAATGCACTCTGGTCGGGCACTGAAAGGTCTGCTCCAGCATCCGGAAGCTCTGCAGCGTCTCCGCGACGCGCTCGTCTTGCGCGATTTCCTTCAAAACAGCCAGGATTTTCGCTTCCTGAGCGCTTCCTTCGGCGATGTCATCCAGATGACCGTAAGGTCTAAGGCTGTCTTCCAGCCATAAGGCAGAACGAGTCAGTTCGAAAATATCTCCCGCGAGCGCCACGTCCACTCCGGGAACTGCGGCGTCATCCAGCGATTCCGCGATTTCCCGGAAAAACTCCTGGTACACGCGCGCAGGAAGGTTGTGATTAAATTGCGTCTCGGATAAACTGAGCGATTTTGACTCCGCCAGATGCAGGTCGGACATGACAATTAACATGAATCTCCTCTACCCTTCCGCTAATTCTGCCCTTTTTGGCGTTCTAACTTCCAAACCGCCGGAAGACAAGCACTACAGCAAATTTACTGACCGCCCCAACGGAACGCGCCGGCTTCGCGCGTGCCAAACAGTACGCGGGAACTGTCCGTCGGGTCGATAACGACGCTCTGATAACTCCAACGGTTCAGCGCGGGCGTGGCAAGCTGCCAGTGCGCGCCGCTGTCGCCGCTCCAAAAGGTGGAACCCGAGCCGCCCGCTGCCATCAGCGCTGTGTTTTGGGCGTGAAAACTGATGGAAAGGATGTTACTCCCGGCAGCCCCTACCGGAATCCAGAGCGAGCCGGTGTTATCGCGAATGTAGATGCCGTTCACTGTGGCGGCAAAGTAATCCTCTCCCCGGACCAGGATTTGGTTGGTATTAATCCCTTCCAAGCCCTGGTTAATGCTGGTGAAAGCGCCGTCTTTCAGGTAGCGCGCCGTGCAGTTCCCGCTGGCATCGCAGGCGGATAGTAGCACGCGTCCAAGCACGGTATCCACAGAAAGGCTGGTTACGGAATACCCGTTTAAGCCGACCTGGGTCCAGGATGAACCGGAATACTTCCACAAGCCTGCCCCTGCCGTGCCACCATAAAGCGTGCTTCCTACGGCTGTAAGGCTGATGAGTGGGGTGCTGGTCAGCCCGTTTTCCAGTTGAGGCTCCAGTTGGTCAAGGATTTCCTGCGCAGCGAATTCTTCCGGTTGGTTGATACCTGCCAGAACGCTTTCCACGTACCAGATCGGGTCGTACCCCGCAGACTGGGGATTATTCAGTGTCGTCCAGCTTTCCCCGCTGGAAACATACACCGCGCTGGGCGTCAGCGCGTAAAGCTTGTTATTGGCAGTCGTCAGCCAGGTCACCAGCCGGTTGCCCAGGCCTGAATTGACTTCCTGCCAGGTGTTCCCTCCGTCATTCGTCCGGACCACTCCGATGCCGTAGACCCCCGCGTAGACATAGCCCGGCCTCCCTGTGATGGCTGCCAAGCCGTTGATAGAAAGGCTGCTCACATCGCTGTGGCTGGCGTTCCAGTCAGCGCCCTGATTCGTCGAGCGATACAAGCCGCGGTAACTCAGGCCGGCATACCAATTCTGCGGTGAGCCCGGCGCGATGGTGAAATCATACAGAAACTGACCGCTCAGCCCAACGCTGCCCCAACTGCTGCCATTATTGGTGGAGCGGTAAAGACCATTCTCATAGGTGCAGGCAAACAAGGGCTTGGTCCCGCCAGCAGATTGGTCCATAACCAGGCGGTACACTTCCACATCCGTCGGCAGTCCGCTGCTGACCTTTGACCAGCTTGCTCCGCTGTTGGTGCTCCTGTATACGCCCTCCCCATGCCAGACGCCGCCAAAAAGGCGAGCTGGAGTGCCGCTGTCGATGACTGTGCTGCGCGCGCTGAGGTCGGAAACACCGCTATTAATTGGGCTGAAGCTCGCGCCGCCGTTAACGCTCTTGTAAAAGCCGTGCTCGTGGGCGGAAAGATACAGCACGCTGCTGTTGGTTGGGTCCACGTCGATATCGTAGAAGTAGTCGTCTGTATTGAACTGGTCTCCGCGCAGGAGCAGGCTCCAATCTGCGCCGCCGTTCTCGCTTTTGTAGACCACGCCAATCAGCGTGTTCTTAATCCGGCCGGCAAAGTAGATTGTGGAAGAATTTTGCGGGTCCACTTCCAGGTCATAAACCACATGCGCGTCGCTCAGGCTGCCATTCGAAACAAACCAATTCGCGCCAGCGTTGGTGCTCTTGTACACACCCCCGGCATAGGTTCCAGCGTAGAGCACATTTCCATTTTGGGGGTCAATGGCTAACGATTGGATATAACTATTGTCCAGGCCGTTAATACACTGAGTCCAGTTCACCCCCTGGTCGGCGCTGCGGTAAACCCCCGCGCCGTAAGTTCCCAAATAAATGATGGATGGATTGCCTGGGTCTACCGCGACAGCTGTGAAGGTGCCGCCGTCCGGACCAACAGACATGGACTGTACCGGCGGAGGCGCGTCTGGCGCTCTGAATAGGACAGGCAGATAGATGACCGACCCGTCCTGCGCGTTTTGTTGCGTGTTCCCAGCCGAAGCAGGCCTGGGAAGCGAGAAAACAGCAAGGAGCGCGCAAAGAAACAGGAAAAAAACGTGGGAATTTTTATTTGTGCTCATCTCGCCGGCAAGGCAGCCCTCTCATCATCCAAGCTAAGGAACTGCAATGATTATGCCACCTTTCCGGCCGGGCGGCATGTTTTGGGATTATTTTAGCGCGTTCATCACCTGCGAAAATACCTTTAGGCAGGTATCCACAGCTTCGTCATCTACGTCATAATGCGTCACCAGGCGAAATGTGCGTTCCCCGGTATCGCCAATCAACACACCCTGCCTGGCTAATAGAGACACAATATCGGCCGCGTTCTGGCTTACACTTGGTTCCAAGGCCAGGTAAACCATGTTGGTATAAGGCGTGCCTTTATCAATACGCAACCCGGGCACCTCAGCCAACCGGTCTGCCAGGCGGCGGGCGCGCGCGTGGTCTTCTGTCAGGCGCTCCACCATGTGGTCAAGCGCCACAAGCCCGGCGGCAGCAAGAATGCCAGCTTGGCGCATGCCTCCGCCCAGCATCTTGCGCAGGCGGCGCGCTTTGGCGATAGTCTCCCTGCTGGCGCACAACACAGAACCGACCGGCGCGCACAGGCCTTTACTCAGACAAAAGGTGACCGAATCCGCGGAGCGAACCAACGCCGCGGCCGGCACCCCCAACGCCGCAGCCGCATTAAAGATGCGCGCGCCGTCAATGTGCAGGGTCAAGCCGTGTTCTCGCGCGAATGCGGCCACACTATCGCAATAATCAGGGCTCAGAGGCATGCCACCGCAAGCATTCTGGGTGTTTTCCAGAATGACCATACGGGAAATCGGTTCATGAATGTCGGTTGGGTTGCGCAGCGCGGCTTTGAGGTCTTCCAGAGCAAGGCTGCCGTCGGGCTGGTTGGGAAGGGTGTGCATGGACACGCCGCCCAGAACGGAAACCCCGCCGGCTTCGTGCAGAAAAGTATGCCCCTGCTTGCCCATAATCACTTCCGCGCCCCGCTCGCACGCCGCGAGGACTGCCAGCAAGTTTCCCATCGTCCCGGAAGTGACAAAAAGCGCGGCCTCTTTTCCAAATAGTTCCGCCGCGCGTGCTTCCAGGCGGTTCACTGTGGGGTCTTCACCGTAGACGTCGTCCCCAACTTCAGCTTCCGCCATCGCACGGCGCATCAAAGGGGTAGGTCTGGTCACTGTATCGGAACGAAAGTCATAGGTGCGCATGTTCACTCCATCTCGGATAGGGTATTAAGCACTTCTTTGAGGTCATCCGGCAGCATCGCCTGAAATTCCGTCAGGTCGTTTTCTCCCGGAAGAATGAGCTTTAATTTCGCGGCGTGCAGGAAGAAACGTTCTATAGGCATTGAAGGCTTGCGTCTGCCATACACACGATCGCCAACGACCGGGCAGCCAAGGTACGCCAGATGCACGCGGATTTGGTGGGTGCGCCCCGTAAGCGGGTGCACTTCCAAGAGCGTATGGTCGCGAAAGCTTTGTTTGGTGAAATACTCGCTGACTGCTTTGCGACCCTTGCCTTCGTACACGACCGCCATCTTCTGTCGGAATTTCGTGTCGCGCCCGACTGCCGCTTCGATGCGACCGCTGGGCGTGGGCGGGTGCCCATCCACCAGCGCCAGGTAGTATTTTTCAGTTTTTCGGGACTTGAATTGGCGTACCAGCCAGGTGTAAGCGCTTTGCGTGCGGGCAAGCACCAATACGCCCGACGTTTCCTTATCCAGACGGTGTACCACCCCGGGTCGCTCAGGTTCGCCCACCTGCCGAATTTCCGGCCAGCGATAAAGCGCGGCATTCACGATGGTACCGCTGGTATGCCCGGCCCCCGGATGCACAATGAGGCCCGCGGGTTTATTGATCACGATGGTATGTTCATCCAAATAGATGACATCCAGCGGCAGGTTTTCGGCAGGGATGCCCGGCTTGATTTCAGCGGGTAGTTCCACGCTGACCTCCTGCCCGGTGGCCAGCTTCAGGGCTGGCTTAACGCAAACCTGCCCGTCCACCCGAACTCTTCCACTGGCAATAAGCTCCTGGAACTGAGAGCGTGAAAATTCGGGGAAAGCTTCCGCCAGATATTTGTCCAGCCGCTCCATTTCAGTCTGCTGGAAGTGGAGGACTTTTATCAAAGTGTTCATGGATGGACCTGTCTCATGCTTTCATTTCATCCTGGTTGTTCTCGGCGCCAGGCAGGCTTTGCGCGCGAGCTTTCTTATCTTCCAGCAGCAGCGCGAGGATAAGCAGCCCGACTCCGACGGTCACGCAGGAATCAGCGATGTTAAACACCGGAAAAGTGCCCACCGCGATGAAATCCAATACATAGCCCAGGGTAAAGCGGTCAATCAGGTTGCCAATCGCGCCGCCCAACATGATCGCGAGGCAAATGCGCACAAACTTCTGTTCGTGCGGTATCGTCTGATAATACACCAGAATAAACAGGATAATCGCCGAGGTGAGCACCTGCAGGACCGTATTCCCGTTCTGGAAAATCCCGAACGCCGCGCCGGTATTCTGCCAATATACGATGCGGAAAAACTCCGAGGGTGGGAAAGGCAGCCAGGCCTGGCCGAATGCCAGGTTTTGTCGGATCATTAATTTCGTGGCCTGGTCCGCGAGAATAACAGCCAGGGCAATTCCAAAGAGA
>JBCFBH010000028.1:20841-23377 GCA_038562595.1 Anaerolineaceae bacterium | reverse complement strand
GGCACCTTCCCCCGTTGGGGAAGGCAAAAGCATTCCGCCCTGCGGGCACCTTCCCCCGTTGGGGAAGGCAAAGGCATACTGCCCTGCGGGCAGCTTCCATCTTTTCAAGGTCAGGGTGAAAACGGCAGCGGGGGCTCGCAGTGACGGACAAAGCGCCCTCTTCCGCCCTGCGGGCACCTTCCCCCGTTGGGGAAGGCAAAAGCATACTGCCCTGCGGGCAGCTTCCATCTTCCCAAGGTCAGGGTGAAAGCGGCAGCGGGGGCTCGCAGTAACGGACAGAAGGCTCCCGCGGGCACAGCCCCCAGCCGGGGAGGTCTCAACGCTCCATCAGCCAGATTTCCGCGCCCTGTTCCAAGGCTGGCAAGCGCAGCACGCCGCGCTCTGCCGCCGCGCGCCCGCCGCCCAAAAGCCCGCGGAACACTTCCTGGTCGGCAAAGCCCGCCTGCGGCAGCGCCAGCTCGCGCGCCGGGGCGGCTTCCTCCGAGCGGTTGGCATACACCAACACGCGTTCATTCCCCAGCACGCGCTGGAAGAGCAGGCTGTGGGCATCACCAAACAAAATCTGAAAGGCACCTTCGGCCAGGGCGCGGCTGCTCTTTCGCAGCGCGATAAGCTGCTGGTAGAACCCGAACAGCTCCAAATCCCAGGCGCTCTCATCCCACTCCATGCATGCGCGGCTGCCAAAACCTTCCAGGTCGGTCAGCCCGATTTCGTCGCCGTAGTACAGGCAGGGCACGCCCGGGAAGCAGAACTGCACAGCCGCCGCCAGCTTGCTCAGGCGTTTATTCCCGCCCAGCTCGCTCAGGATGCGGGCAGTGTCGTGGCTGTCAATCAAATTCAGCTGCTGCAGGGCCAGCGCCCAGGGCACTGCCGCCAGGTTTTCCTGCCAGGCGCGCAATACCAGCCCGGTCGGCCAGCGCTCGCTCCCGCCCAGCTTGCCTTCCCAATGCACCGCGTCCTGCTGATAGGGACGCAGCCAGTGCAGCAGCGGGTCTGTAAAGCCGGAGTAGTTCATCACGCCGTCCCAACCTTCGCCCTGCAGTTGCGAGGCAGCCTCGAAGAAGTTTTCCGCCACCAGGTAGGCTTCAGGGTTGGTTTCTTTCACCGCCGCGCGAATTTCCGGCAGGATTTCCCGGTCCAGCTGCTGTGCATCCTGCCGCCCAAGCATATTGCCGACGTCCACGCGCCAGCCGCTGGCGTTCCAGGGCGCGCGCAGCCAACGGCGCATGATGCCGTCCTCGCCGCGGTACATCAGGTCGCGCAGGCGCTGGCTGGCGTAATTCAGTTTGGGGAGCGAGCCAAATCCCAGCCACGAGACGTAGTCCCCTGGGACTTCGCCAAAGAAGAAGTACTCCCGCTCCGGGCTGTTGGGGTCTTTTTTTGCCGCCTGGAACCAGGGGTGCCCGATGCCGCAGTGGTTGGGCACGATATCCAGGATGTAGCGCATGCCGCGCTCGCGCAGTGCTTCACTCAAAGATTGCAGCGCCGGGTCCCCGCCCAAAACCGGGTCCACATGCTCGTAGTCCGTCACGTCGTAGCGGTGATTGGTGTAAGCGCTGAAAATCGGGTTGAGGTAGAGCGCGTTCACGCCCAGCCGCTCCAGATAGTCCAGCTTCTGCTGGATTCCTGCCAGGTCCCCGCCGTAAAAGGGCAGCAAGCCGGGCTCGCGCGGGGCGGACTGACCCCACGGGAAGCTTTGCCTGCGCCAATCGCGGTACGGTATCGGCTCGTTGATTGGGTCGTTTGCCGGGTCGCCGTTCTCAAAGCGGTCCGGGAAGATTTGATAGAAGACGGAGCCCGCGAGCCAGGGGATGGCCGGCGTATCCGCCAGGAGCTTGAAATCAAACAGCGAGAACGGCACGCCCTGCCCGCTGCCAGCCGCGTTCAGCCACCAGACCACGCTTTCCGTGCGGATGGCGAAGCGGTAGGGCACGCGCGGCTCGTTCACGCGCAGTTCTGCTTCCCAGTCGCGCCAGCCGCCCTGGGCTGCGCTGGGGGTCATCGCGGTGAACTGCTGCTCGCCGTTGGGGATGGTGCGCAGCACCACCTGCAGGATGGGCGCGTCCATCGGCGCGCGCAGGCGCACACGCACGCGCTCGCCCAGGCGCGGGCGCGGGTTGGAAAGGTAATCGCTCGTGCCAAAATGCAGCACCTGGTCCAGCCAGTCGGGTTTCTCTGTCGTCATGTTCATCGTGGTCCTCAAGGCGCTAATTCTACCAATGAATGCCGTTTCGGGTAGAATCTCTTTCAGGCGCGGGGTTTTCGCTGTCTAAAAGCACGCCGACAGCCTGAAAATGGTTACAATTAGAGCGGAAACGCGCCGCAGGGATGCGCGCGCGAAAGGAGACCGGGGTTAGATGGCAACTGAACTAATGGATAGAGCCAAAAAAGCTAAAGCCGATGAGTTCTATACGCAGATGCCGGATATTGAGGCAGAGCTGCGGCATTACAAGGAGCATTTCCGGGGCAAGGTGGTGCTGTGCATCTACAACGAAGGCCCGAACTACTACGGCCGCGATCCCAAGACGGACACGGC
>JBCFBH010000028.1:0-20831 GCA_038562595.1 Anaerolineaceae bacterium | reverse complement strand
GCTGATTGCCACCAGCTTTTCCGATTCGCCCGTGGCATTTGGGCAGCTGCCGCTGTTCGAAATTCATTCGCTCAAAACGCGCCCGAACGGGGAAAAGCCCGCCTGCAAGATTGTCATCACGGAAGTGGAGGACCAGAACGCCGACGGCGCGGTGGACCTGGCGGATGTGGAACGCCTTCTCAAGAACGGCAACAACGCGCTCACGCTTTTGGAGGGCGACGGCGACTTCCGCTCGGCGGAGTGCCTGGAACTGCTGCAGGAAGCCGATATCGTCGTGACCAACCCGCCTTTCTCGCTCTTCCGGGAGTACGTGGCACAGTTGGTGGAACACGATAAGAAGTTCATTATTATTGGGAATACTAACGCATTAACTTATAAAGAAATATTTAAGCTCTTTAAAGAAGACAAGATAAGGACTGGATATACCAATTTCAATGTTGGCATGCACTTTTTTGTTCCTGATAACTGGAAGGAATACCACAGGATAGAAGACGGACGAAAAGTCGTCAGGGTCTCAACCTCATGTTGGTTTACAAACATGGAAGTTCAAAAACACAAAGAATTCATCACATTGTACAAAAAGTATTCGCCTGAGGCATATCCTTCATACGATAATTATGATGCCATCAACGTGGATAAGGTGGCTGAAATCCCCTTCGATTACGACGGCGCGATGGGCGTCCCAATCACATTCCTTGATAAGTACAATCCGGACCAATTTGAGGTAATTGCGTTGGGAATAGTCGGAAGTATTGATTTTTCGTGTGAAAAGAAAATGGAAATATTAAGCAAAGGTCAATCGACCGGAAGATACACCGTCAACGCAAAAGGAACTTTGTATCGTAAGTACAATCCAAAACTTGACAGAAAACCACCTGCATTTAAAGACGCTGTCACTGGAGAGTTGTACTCAAGCATTTACGCCCGCATTATTATCCGCCGGAAAGGAACTACCTAATGAACATTACCCTGCACGAAATCAGCATCCGCGAAGTAACGGAAGGCTATGTGGATAACGCCGAGGAAGGCGTGCTCGGTTACGGGGGCAGGCTCAACATCCGCCCCAAGTACCAGCGCGAGTACGTCTACGACCCCGAAAAGCGCGACGCCGTGCTGGATACCATCCGCAAAGGCTTCCCCCTGAACGTCATGTACTGGATGCAAAACGCGGACGGCAGCTTTGAAATGCTGGACGGGCAGCAGCGCACGCTCAGCTTCTGCCAATACGTCAACAGCGACTTTTCCATCGAAAACCGCGCCTTCCACAACCTCACCAAATCCGAGCAGGACCGCATCCTGGACTACAAGCTGATGATTTACTTCTGCGAGGGCGACGAAAAAGAAAGGCTGGACTGGTTTCGTATCATCAACATCGCCGGGCTGAAGCTGACAGACCAGGAAATGCGCAACGCCGTCTACACCGGTCCCTGGCTTTCGGATGCCAAGCTCAAGTTCAGCAAGAGCAACTGCGCGGCATACGGGCTGGCAAACAAATACGTGAACGGCTCGCCCATCCGTCAGGAAATCCTCGAAAAAGCTCTGGATTGGATTACCGGCGGCGGACCGAACGCGGCGGACCGCATCGAAGGATACATGGGCAGGCACCAGCACGACCCCAACGCCAACGAGCTGTGGCTGTACTTCCGCAATGTCATTGGCTGGGTGGAGCTCACTTTTCCGGTTTACCGCCGGGAAATGAAGGGGCTGAACTGGGGCGGGCTGTACGATAAGTTCAAAGATACCCTTTTTGATACGAAGCAGCTGGAACAGGAAATCCGAACGCTGATGATGGATGATGACGTTTCGAACAAGCGGGGCGTCTATGAGTATGTGCTAACCCGCAACGAGAAAACTTTGAATATCCGGGCTTTTTCCGAAAGCCAAAAGAGAGCCGCCTACGAAAGGCAGAATGGCTTTTGCCCAAACTGCAGGCTGCACTTTGAATTCGCCGAGATGGAAGGCGACCACATCACCCCCTGGCACCTGGGGGGCAAGACCCTGCCAGAGAACTGCCAGATGCTTTGCTCGGACTGCAACCGCCGGAAGGCAGGTATCTGATTTTGATTGACAAGCTGAACCAAAAACGCCTGCTGCTCTTCCTCGCCTTCGCCTTCGGGATTGCCTGGCTTATATCGCTCGTCATCGCGCTCCAGGGCGGGCTATCCCAAAGCCCTCTGCTCATCCCGGAGCTGAACCTGAGCCTGGCAGCCGCGCTTTTGGCTGGCGGCGTGATGATGGCTCCCGCCCTGGCAAACCTGCTGGCGCGCCTGCTCACCCGGGAAGGCAAAGCCGGGCTGTGGCTCAAGCCCGCTCGCTACGAGGACCCCTGGCGCTATTGGCTGCTGGCCTGGCTGCTGCCGGCTATCGGCACCATCCTGGGCGCGCTGCTCTACTTCGCGCTGTTCCCCCCGGCCTTCGACAGCCAGCTGGAATCCCTGCGCGCCATGCTTTCCGCCGCGGCGCCGGACCAGAACGTCTCGCCCTGGGTTTATCTGCTGACGAACACGCTGCAGGCAGTTTTGCTCGCGCCCATCCTGAACGCGATTTTCTGCTTTGGCGAGGAGTATGGCTGGCGCGCCTACCTGCTGCCCAAGCTGCTGCCGCTGGGGAACCGCAAAGCGGTGCTGCTCTCCGGGCTTATCTGGGGGCTGTGGCACGCTCCGATTATCGCGATGGGGCACAACTACGGGCTGGACTACCCGGGCTTCCCCTGGCTGGGCATCCTGGCGATGATTTGGTTTTGCGTCGCGCTCGGCACATTTTTCAGCTGGCTGACGCTGAAGGAAGGCAGCGTGTGGCCGGCTGTCATCGGGCACGGGGCTCTCAACGGCATCGCCGCGCTGGGTTTGCTGGCGCAAAAAGGCGCGCCCAACACCCTGCTGGGTCCAGCTCCTACCGGGCTCATCGGCGGGCTGTTCTTCACGCTGCTCGCGCTCGCCCTGCTGCTGAAGCCCGATGCTCTCGCGCCGGGCAAAGAAAAATGGCGCCCGGAACCCATCCTCCTCCCGGACGAGCCGCCGCCCGCGCCGCCGCCCATCTAGCCATACAAAAAGCTGCCGTTGAAACCGGCAGTTTTTAACAAAAACGCGCTAAAAATCCGGATTAAGTTTCTTTGAAAGACTTGAAGCCCTCGCCCAGCGCTTCGCTCACCTGCCCGATAACCATAAAGGCTTCCGGGTCGGCTTCGTGAACGGTGGTCTTCAGGCGCATCACCTCCGCGGCAGTGACCACGCAATAAAGCATGGTGCGTTCCTGGCGGGTGTAGCCGCCCACCACCGGGATGAGCGTCACGCCGCGCTCCAGGTCCTCCTGAATAGCCCGAATCACAGCTTCGGGTTTGAGCGTGATGATGAAGCCGGCTTTGGTGATATTCGCGCCTTCCGAGGCCAGGTCGGCTGCCACGCCGGAAAGGTAAATCATCATCAGGCCGTAGAGCGCTTTCTCCCAGCCGAACACAAAGCCCGCCAGCAGCACCACCAGCGAGTCGGTAATCAGGTATGCCATGGAAATGGAAATGCCCAGGCGGCGGTTGAGAATGCGACCGAGGATGTCGGTGCCGCCGCTGGTGCCGCGCCCGAGGTAAACGATGCCCAGCCCGATGCCGAGCAGCAGACCGCCGAATACAGTGTTGAGCACCGGGTCAGTGGTCAGGGCGGAATTGCCGGTCAGGTAAATCAGCAGGTCGGTGAAGAGCGAGAAGCTGACGATAGCCAGGAAGGTGCGGGAGGCAAAGCGCGGGCCGCCCAGGTAGCGCCAGCCGAGCACGAACAAAGGCAGGTTGCCGAGCAGCACCACCACGCCAATCGGCCAGCCGAGCGTATAGTACAGGAGCTGACCGGCGCCGCTGAGGCCGCCGCTGACCAGGCTGGCGGGCACCAGGAAGAGGCGCAGACTGAGCGCCTGGACAAACGCGCCGATTAGAATGAGCAGATAATCACGCAGAGCCCGCGGGGTGAATTCGATTTTTTGGAAGAACTGCTTAATCACTTGCGTTTCCACCTTTCAGGAAATCAGAAAAACCGATGGCAATTATACGCCAAAGCCGGGCGCGCTTCCGGCGACGAGTCGTCCGTCATCGCGAGGAACGATGCAATCTGCACTTGCCCTCCCCAGGGGGAGGGTCCGAGAATCGGGGGTGAGGGTCTCGTCCAATCCTTTCGTCATCGCGATGTATCAAGCAATCTTCCAGTTGGAGTGACAGGCAGACTGCCGCGGTCGCTGGCGCTCCCTCGCAAAGTCGAATTGGGATGTCATCCTGATGCCCTAAAGGGTACAGGTCGCAGCGAAGGATCTTACTTTCGGTACATCAGATTCTTCACTGCGTTCAGAATGACAGCGAATGGGCATCGCAAAAGCAGCGTAGCGATACCCAAAGGGTACTCTGTCTCCCCGTCGGCAAACAGGCAGATTGCCGCAATCGCTGGAGCTCCTTCGCAAAGACAAAGCATACGCCTGAAAAGGGCCTTCCTTTTGCGAGTTATTGGCAGGCCGCGGTTTTCTACGAACCTTACACCTAAGCTCGGATTGACAAAACGCGGTACCCCAACCAAGCGCCGATCTACGTCCCACCTATGCGATTCCAAACCCTTGACAGTGAACATTTGTTCTGTTATTATCATTTTAGAATGCTCTTCCTACCTGTTACAGAGAAAGCGAGACAAAATGGCGCGAAGAAAAAGCGGTTTGAGCCCAAGACATAAAAAAATCCTCGCTTTTTTAGAGGAATACCAAAACGAAAAAGGCTACCCGCCTTCCATTCGTGAAATTGGCGACCATACCCAAATCAGCTCTACCTCGGTGGTCAAGTATTACCTGAGCCAACTTGAGGAAATGGGCTACATTGCCCGCCAAAGCAACGTCTCGCGCGGCATCAACCTCATCAAAAACGCCGGCGGCAACCTGCTGCAAAGCGCTAAGAACACCGCGCAAACCCTGGAGCAGCTCGTCACCATCCCACTGGTCGGTAACATTGTGGCCGGCGAACCAATGCCCGTGCCCCCTTCCGATTTCTCTTATTACGACCCCGATTCCGGTATCGACATCGCCCGCAGCCTGCTGCCTACCGCCGACCCGCTGGACCAACTCTACGCGCTGCGCGTGCACGGGGACTCGATGATTGACGCCATGGTGAACGACGGCGACATCGTGGTGATGAAAAAGGTCGACCAGGCCCGCAACGGCGAGATGGTCGCGATCTGGCTGGCAGACCGGGATGAAACCACCCTAAAGTATTTTTACCAGGAAAACGGGCGCGTCCGGCTGCAGCCCGCCAACCCGTCCATGCAGCCCATCATTATCGACGACCCCAGCATCGTGGAAGTGCAGGGTAAAGTGGTGCTGGTCATCCGCCAGCTCGAAAACGACTGAAGCGGAGCGAATCCAATCAGATTCTTCGCCTCACTCAGGACGACAAATAAAAAAAGCCGTATCAAAAATACGGCTTTTTTGGTTGTCTGCCTGGGAATTAGAGCAGGACGACTTCGGCACCAGCTGCTTCGAGCTTGGCCTTGGCATCGTTCGCGACATCCTTGCTGACGGCTTCGAGCACTTTGGCATCGGCGGTCTCGGCCAGGGTTTTGGCTTCGACGAGGCCCAGGCTGGTGAGCTGGCGGATGACTTTGATGACTTCGATCTTCTTGGCGCCGGCGTTCTTGATCACAACGGTGAATTCAGTCTTTTCTTCAACTTCTTCCACCGCGGCGGCAGCGGCAGGACCAGCGGCGACAGCAGCCACAGGCGCGGCGGCGGAAACGCCCCATTTTTCTTCCAACAACTTGACCAGTTCAGAGGCTTCCAACACGGAAAGTTGGCTCAGTTCCTCTACGAGTTTAGCTAATTCAGCCATTTCAATTTACTCCTATAATTTAGTTAATTCTTCTAATCTGTCTTCCCGTTAGGGTCGATTGTTCAAACGTCAGGCAGCCGAAGGCTGCTTTTCCGAATTTGCGTTGATAACCGCAGCGAGACCGCGGGCGGGCTCGGCGATCGTGCGGACGAGTTTGCTGGCGGGCGCAAGCAGAGTGCCCAGCAGCATCGCGCGCATCACAGGCAGGGTCGGCAGGTCTGCCAACGAAGAAACCTGTTTTACAGAGAGGGCTGCCTTATCCAGGTAGCCGCCGCGCACTGCCAGTACCTCATTACCTTTGGTAACTTCGGCGAGAGCTTTGGCGACGGAGGGAGCATCTTCGAACGCGAAGACGACCACGTTGTTGCCTTCCCAAAACTTGTCATCATACTTGTAACCTTGTTCATCCAGTACGCGTTTGAACAAACGGTTCTTGACCACATGCAGTTGACCATCCGCATCACGCAGCTTCGCGCGGGCAGCATTCACCTCGGGCATGCGCATTTTGGAATAGGAAAGCACGAAAACGGCCTTGCTCTTTTCCATCCAGGAACGGTAATCCTCAACAATCTTTTCTTTTTGCTGTTTAGAAAACGCCAATGTTGTTTCACCTCCTTTCGGTGAAAATTAAAAATCTCTTTCCGTTTTTCCCGCGGAAAGAGATTAAAATACTCTCGTGATTAACGAACTTCAGTATCGAATCTCCACCTCGGCGGGAAATTAAGCCGCAACGGCACCAGCTTTCTTAAGTGAAGGATGTTATTCAGTTGTTCTTCCCGGTTAGTATACCACAACCGGGGTAATGCTACTAAATGGCACCGCTCTCCATTGACATGGCGGTGTTCGGATCCACCTTCACGCCAGGGCCCATGGTCGAGGACAATGTAACCTTGCGGACGAACAGACCCTTGGCGCCGGAAGGGCGCGCTTTGCGAATAGCGCTCATCAGGGCGGTCATGTTTTCTTCCAGAGCTTCCACGCTGAAAGATACCTTGCCGAGCGGCACGTGGATATTCGCGGTCTTATCCAGGCGAAATTCCACACGGCCAGCCTTGGCATTCTTGATGGCGGTGGTGATATCTCCGGGCTGCACGACCGTGCCGGCTTTGGGGTTCGGCATCAGGTTGCGAGGACCGAGGACGCGGCCCAGGCGGCCAACTTTGCCCATCATATCCATCGTACTCACAGCCACGTCAAAATCGGTGTAACCCTGGGCGATGCGATTGATCTCCTCATCCGTTTCCGCGACAAAATCCGCGCCGGCTGCGCGAGCAGCGCTGGCGGATTCGCCCTGGGCGAAGACCAGAACCCGGATGGTTTTACCAAGACCGTTCGGCAGGACGACCACATCGCGGATCTGCTGATCTGCCTGACGGGGGTCCAAACCAGTGCGCAGGTGAATTTCTACCGTCTCATCGAACCTGGCAAAACTGTTTTCCTTGACCAGCTTGAGAGCTTCTTTCGGCTCGTAGGTTTTTTCCAGGTCGATGTTCTTTAATGCGTTTTCAAATTTTTTGCCGTGTTTAGGCATAATTACTCCTCCGTGGTGCCAGCGGGTTCACAGGAACCCTCCCACGTTCACTCTGGTTATTTTTCGACGACAGTGATGCCCATATTGCGGGCGGTGCCTTCAAGCTGCTTCATGGCGCCTTCGATATCGAGGGCGTTCATGTCCTTGAATTTGACTTCGGCAATCTCACGCAGCTGCGCGCGGGTGACGCTGCCAACCTTCGCGGTATGCGGGGTGGCGGAACCCTTGGTGATGCCAGCGGCTTTCTTGAGCAGCACGGGGGCTGGTGAGGACTTCAGCTCAAACTTGAAAGAGCCGTCCATGAATACGGTGATTTCCGCCGGCACAATTTCGCCAGTGCGGTTGGTCGTTCGCGCGTTATATTCCTTACAGAACGCCATGATGTTGACGCCGTGCGGAGCCAACGCGGGGCCGATAGGCGGAGCGGGGTTAGCCTTTCCTGCCGTGATCTGGAGCCTGATTACTGCTTTTACCTTTTTTGCCACAACAATTCTCCTCTGTGGTGCTGACGGGCCGGTTTGCGGTCCCTCCCACGAAATTCCGGACTAATCCGGTTTATGCCTTTTCCACCTGCAAGAAATCCAATTCCACAGGGGTTTCGCGCCCAAAGAAATTCACCATCACGCGAATCTTCGAGCGTTCCATATTCACTTCCGCGACTGTTCCGCGGAAATCATTGAACGGTCCATCCACAATGCGCACCCGGTCTCCGGAGTGATAGGTGACCTTATAGGTAGGCGATTCGTCTTCCATGCGGCGCAAAATCTGCGCGACTTCTTCGGGGCGCAGGGGGGTGGGGTCATCGCCCATGCCCACAAATCCGGTCACCCCGGGAGTGTTGCGCACGACAAACCAGGATTCTTCTTCCAGAATCATATTGACCAGAACATAGCCTGGGAAGACATGGCGCTCAACTGTGCGGCGCTTGCCGTCGCGGACTTCGATCTCCTCCTGCGTGGGAATGACCACGTCGAAGATTTTGTCCTTCATATTCATGGTTTCGATGCGCTGTTCCAGGTTTTTGCGCACTTTATTCTCGTAGCCGGAATAGCAGTGGATCACGAACCACTGGCGCGCGTCGTCCTGGGCGCCTGCCGCAGCTTTTCCCGTGTCAGAAGCACCCTCAGCGGGACGCGCAGAAGCCCCTTCATCAGGGGTCAGGTTCTGCTCTTCAGCGGGCAAGCCGTCAATTGGCTTCTTGTCTTCCATTTCTGCGTTATCCATATTTGCAGCCCTCGTGGGCTTTCCTTCAACGTCTTATGCTGCCACCAGCAGTTTGATGAGCTGGCTGAATACGAAATCCATAAAACCCAGCAGGGCAGCCATGATGACGGTCACAATTAAAACGAGTTTGGTCAGCGCCCAGGCTTCCTGCGGGGTAGGCCAGGTGACCTTGCGCAGCTCGCCAACAGTCTCACGCCAGAAGCGTTTGATCTTCTGAAAGAAATTTGGTTTCGTTTCAATTTGTGCCATTACATTTCTCCTGGTTGAAAACTCAACGCCGCAACTTGTACGGCGTTGAAACCTTCTCAACAGGTCAGGTAGGAATTGAACCCACAACCCCCGCTTTTGGAGAGCGGTGCTCTGCCAATTGAGCTACTGACCTAAGCAACCTTTGCCTGTCTCACGGCAGACGCGGGTTATTTCACCTCACGGTGCACACGGTGAACGCGGCAGCGAGGGCAGTACTTCTGTAGTTCAAGGCGCCCGGGATCATTGCGGCGGTTCTTGACGGTAGTGTAATTGCGTTCTTTGCACTCAGTGCATGCCAGAAAAATGACTGGTCTGATATCTTTCTTCTTTGACGCCATATCAATTTAACATGGCTGCTTATTGAAGGCAGCCATGTTTCCTCCATCAGAATTTTCTACTCAATAATCTTCGTAATTCTACCAGCGCCAACGGTCAGGCCGCCTTCGCGGATAGCGAATTCGGAACCCTGTTCCAAAGCCACCTTGGTGATCAATTTGACCTGCATACCATTCACGTTGTCGCCAGGCAGAACCATTTCAACGCCTTCGGGCAGGGTCACGTCGCCAGTTACGTCCATCGTGCGGATGTAGAACTGCGGGCGGTAGCCGGTAAAGAACGCGCTGTGGCGTCCGCCTTCTTCGCGCTTCAGAATGTACGCGGAGCATTCGAAGGTGGTGTGGGGGGTAATGCTGCCGGGTTTGGCGATAACCATACCACGTTCCACATCATCACGGTCAATGCCGCGCAGCAGCAAGCCGGCGTTATCGCCAGCCATACCGGTATCCAGCTGCTTGTGGAACATTTCCACACCGGTAACCACGGAGCTCATGCTTTTGTCGCGCAGACCCACAATTTCCACGGGGTCGTTGATTTTTACCTGACCGCGTTCGATACGGCCGGTGACCACGGTGCCGCGGCCTTTAATCGAGAAGACGTCTTCCACGGGCATCATAAAGGGCTTGTCCAGCTCGCGGATAGGATCTTCGAAGTAGTTGTCAACAGCGTCCAGCAGCGCGATGATCGGCTGATATTCAGGAGCGTTCGGGTCCGTGGAGGTGCTTTCCAGGGCCAGCTTGGCAGAGCCGCGAATGATCGGGACATCGTCGCCAGGGAACTTGTTCCTGACCAGAAGTTCACGCACTTCCATCTCAACCAGTTCAAGCAGTTCAGGGTCGTCCATCATGTCAACTTTATTCAGGAAGACGATGATGGCGGGGACTTCCACCTGGTGGGCGAGCAGCACATGTTCGTAAGTCTGGGGCATGGGGCCGTCTGGTGCGGAAACAACCAGGATCGCGCCGTCGACCTGAGCAGCGCCGGTAATCATATTCTTGATATAGTCGCGGTGACCAGGCATATCCACGTGGGCGTAGTGACGCTTGGGGGTGGAGTATTCAACATGCGCGATGTTGATTGTGATACCGCGGGCTTTTTCTTCCGGGGCATTGTCAATAGAATCAAACGCGCGGAAATCACCAAAACCACGCAGGGCGGAAACCTTGGTAATCGCGGCTGTCAGGGTGGTCTTACCATGGTCAATGTGGCCCATGGTGCCCACGTTCATATGGGGTTTAGACCGGTCAAATTTTTGTTTTGCCATGCTTATCTCCTTAATAAGTACATTCCATTTTCAAATCTCGGCGTAAAGCCCTCAATGGGATTCGAACCCATGACCTCGTTCTTACCAAGAACGCGCTCTACCAACTGAGCTATGAGGGCAGCCGTAAATTCAGGTCACATCCCTGTGATCTGAGATGGACGGTGAAGGATTCGAACCTCCGAAGGCCTCTGCCAACTGATTTACAGTCAGTCCCCGTTGTCCACTTGGGTAACCGTCCTCTTGCTGCCGGGCGCTGCGCTCTTTACCCGCTGGAGATCGAGATTGATCAGCATCAATCTCAATCGCTAACGGTTAATCTGAGCCGACGATGGGAATCGAACCCATAACCTACCGCTTACAAGGCGGTTGCTCTACCATTGAGCTACGCCGGCGCCCTTCTTATTAAATTATTAAATATCGGCTTTTAGCTGAACAAGTATATCAAATGCCTTGTTAAACTGCAAGACCGATTCAGGGGCTTGCCATGCCAGCAAAGCGTGAGTCTATCAGAGATAAACCCTTTCGTCAAGCCGAAACAGTCCTCCGAACACCCGCTTCAGACCTCTTTTGCACTGCGGCGTGCCTGGGCTGCCGCAAGTTTTTTTGCACGTTTTTGCTTTACTGCACGGGCGTTACCCGCACCAAACCGGACTGCACATCCTGCACGGTCTGGTCAAACAGGCGCTGCCTGCCTTCGGTAATCACGTCCGCGTTGATATGCGTCAGCGTGATGCCGGTTTTTACCGCGCCGACCTGACCGCCCTGCAGCAAGCGCGCGGCCAGAATCACCGCGTCCGCGCTCAAATCCGACCCAAGCAGACCTAACCAGAGCGGGCTCTCATTGGTTCCTGCCTGCCCGCTGATCCCTACCAGCTGTACCCCAGCTGCCTGCAGGTAGTTCACCAGTTCAGGCGAGCTCACTTCAGGTTGGATGAATACGCCCCGGACGGAATCTGCCAGCAGCAAATCCGCTGCCGCCTGCCAATCGCCTGGGTTGGCAGGGTCGCTGATCTGCGCGCCCTTTGGATAGAAAAGGATGGGACCAAAGCGCGAATTGCACAACCCGCAAAAATAGCGCGCGCCCACGCCGAATGAATTATTGGTTTTCGTGCCGTCTTCGCTGCCTGCCTGGCTGATGACGCCCACGCGGTAGTCCGGAATTACCATGCCCAGGAGGTAGCCGGCTAAAAATGCGCGTTCTTCCAGCGTGGCGGAAGAGCTGTTTAGCGCGTGCACATTCGCGCCGGTTTGCACATCCGGCACGCCAACCGCCAGGAACTGCACGCCGGGCGCGGCGGAAGCCAGCGCGTTGATTTCAACTGCCGGAGCCAGCGTCACTACCAGGCGCACAGAGCTTCCCAGCTCCGGCGCGCTGAGCTGCTCGTGCTGTTCCAGCGTTAATCCATTGGCGCTCGAGTACCCCGCCAACTCCGCCGGCAGCGTCTGCGCCTGCGAGAGGTCAGCGTTCGCCGGCGCCCACAAGACAATGTCCGCTGCGATCAGCGGCAGGGGCTCGGGGGTAGGTTCCAGCGTGGCAGTATTCGCGATTATCAGCGTGGGGATCGGGATTTCGGTCTCGGTCGGTAGCGCGGTAGGTTCGCTTGCGCTTGTTCGCGCGCAGCCTGCCAGCAGCGCCGCGCAGAGCATCAGGAGCAATAAGGCTCTGTATAATTTTCGGGTGTTCATGCAGCCAATTCTACCCCATGCCAGGCGTTTGTCACATCCAAGTATTTACGAACTGAAATTCCCACAAATCAGGAAAGCGACTTCAAAGGCGGTATAATCTCTCTGACGCAATGTCAGCGGCGCAAGCTTTATCACCAGCAGCGAGGAGGCCGGATCCTATGAATTTGCCAACCAGCCAAACCAGTCCGGACGGGTTTAATACCCTGCCTCCCAACCAAAAGCGCCGCATCCGCCTGATTATCCGCCGGGCGAGCGCGGCGGAAATTGACAGCTTCTTACACGATGACCTGCAGCCCAAAACCGCGCTGAATCCACTGTATTTTGTCCTGCTGGCGCTCAGCGCGCTTCTGCTGGGGGCGGCGCTCCTGACCGATTCGCCGCTGCTTTTGCTGGCAGCCCTGCTGTGCGCGCCATTCAACGCCCCGTTGATGGGATTGACGCTGAGCGCGGTCATCCCTTCCTGGGGGCTCATGCTGCGCTCTTTTGGCGCGCTGTTGTTCACGGCTGCGCTGTATTTTGGAGCCGGTTGGCTCGCCGCGCTGATGCCTGCCCGGCTGAGTTCCGGGCGGGGGCTGCCCTTTCCGCATCTGCTTCAGCACGGCTGGCTGGAATGGGCTGCGCTTGTCGCCGGCAGCGCCCTGCTGGCCGCCATGCTTATCCGCCAGCGCGAAACTCCCCGCCTGGCTTCAGCCTTCGTAACCGCCCTGGTGTTGTTCCCGTTAGGTTTGGCAGGTTGGGCGCTGCAGTCCGGCTTTCCAGATGCCAGCGGCGGGTTGCTGCTTCTCTGCGCTGCCTACGCAGCTGTCGCCCTGCTGTGCGCTCTGATCACTTTCTGGGCTTCCGGCCTTCCACCGCGCCGCGCGGCTGGCTGGGCGCTTTTCATCCTGTCCATCGGCCTGACCGCGCTCGCGCTGTTTGGTTTTCTCTCCACGCAGCATCACCTGAGCCAGGCGATAGCCCTCAACACCACCCCACCTCCAGTCGGCAGCCCCACCCACGAACCCGCCTTCATCGCGCCGCCCACCCAGACGCCCCTGCCGCCCACAGCCACGCTGCCAGCCCCGACCTCCGCGGTCCAGAACCCGGTCGTGACTGCTTTGCCGAGCATAACACCCACCCCAACGCTCGTCAGCGCGTTAATCCGCTCGGATTCTGGCGTGATTGTGCGCTCCGAACCCGACAGCGCCTCCAGCGTCATCACGTATCTGAACGACCTGACGGAACTGGTGCTTTTGGGGGAAAGGCAAGAAAAAGACGGGGTATCCTGGGAAAAAGTGCGCCTGGCTGACGGGAAAATCGGTTGGGTTTCGGCGCGCTTTCTGATAACAGCCACACCGGCAAAGTAAGATCTACTCCAAAATCAGTTCAACATTTTCGCGCGGGATGCGCACAATCAGGTCATCCTCACGTCGGACCACCACCGCGCGCATCATCAGCCCGCTGGCGAACTTCTCGGGCTCCACGGGGAGTTCCACAATCTCCCCGGTGCTGCCGGTATACGGCTTGCCCAGCAGCCGCACGCGCCTGCCAATTTCCAGGTGCAGCTTCTCATGGAACAAGCCCGGGGAGACCTGCGCCTTACCGGGCATAATCAGGTCCGGCCGGCTTTGCTCGGAAGCATCCGCCTCATTCGCGTTCAGATAAACCATCTGACCTTCCATTTGGCGCAGCATGGCTTTGCTGGGCGTGTCCGTTTCATAATCCCCATACCCGACCAGGACCATCACAGGCAGCTGCGCCTGCTCCAGCGCGGGCAGCAGCTCCGGCATCACTGACCCCAGCACCAAACCCGCTGGTTTGCGGTTGAGCAGGGCAGAAAAGGTCGTTTTGGACGCGATATGCGCAAGCGCCGCGATTTTGCCTTGCAGGTCGGCGGCAGCTGGTTGTTCACCGCCAGCTGGTTCGGCAGCCTCCAGGCTCACCAACTCACCGGAGCTGTTAAGTCCATTGCCCCATACACCCTGCAGCAGCAAGCCCTGCACAGCCACCACCGCTCCGCGCTCCGGGATGATTTCGACCACTGTTCCCGGGAATGTCGCCAGCACCTGCAGCTTCTTCTCGCCCAGAGCCATGGTAATCCTGCCGTCCCGAATCGCCACGACCATGCCGTCCTGCGAAGCACGGAAAAGGCGGGAAATCAGCCCGGATTTTTGCGCGATGACATCTCCAGCTTTTACAGGCTCACCCACCAGCCTCTCAATATGATGGTCAATGTTTTTCGGGTTTATCTTCAATCCGTTGATGACGTCAAAGACCTGGTAGCGCTCCGGCATCTTAATTTCTGCCACAGGTTCTCCGGCCTCAACTTCCTGACCGGTGCGCACCAGCACGCTTCCGGCGAAAGGCAGGGTGTAACTGCGCAGGATTTGTTGGTCGCAGGCAATCGCGAGGATTTCTGTGCTCATGCTAACCGCCTAACTCCCAAAGCCAATTGTAAAAAGCCTCGCTGCGCCTGGTCATATCTTCGGGCAGCCCCAGCGGTCTGCCGCGCGCGTCAATCACCGTGCCTACCTCGGAAAGCGGCACCGTCACCCAACCGCCCAGACCAGGCAAGCCCATGCCCACATCCGTCATTTCGTTCGGGGAAAGGTAAATGCGGGTCGCGCCGAGGGGCGTGGTTTCCACGCGTTTAATTTCCCCCTTACGCACATCCACTGTCTCGCGCGCGCCTTCACCGCGGTCAACTTCCAGGGTTAATACCCGCCTGGCAGAGCGTTCCGGGGTGTCGGCGCAAATCGCCGTGCCAAGGTTGGAAAAAGCGCCCGAATCGATGACCTGTACAGGCAATAGCGGTTCAATCTCCGCCAGGCTGCCCAAACCCGCCAAAAGCTGGTCGGTATCCAGCGCGAATGTGGTAATCCCATGCGGCTGCAAGCCGTCCAGCGCCATCAGCAGCGTCTGCTGCGGGGCCGGTACGCGCACCAGGCTCTCACCGGAAAGCAGGATTGGTTCGTAGGGGTCCAGCAAACCCAGTTCAGGGTCGTAAGCGAACCAGGGGAATAAGTCGCGCGTGCGGCGCAAGGCGTAACGCAAACGCACGCGCGTCCAGGCCTGCTCAATCGCCAGGTCTTCGAGCGTCGCGGGCAGGAATGCCTGGTGCAGTTTTTTGTTAAGCATGTACGCCGCCGCGGTTTGCGCGTCGATTGGCAGCGTGGAATAGCGGCTGCTTTCCTGGCCAACCTGCTCGGAAATGGGCGGATGGCTGATTGCGCCGATAAATTCATCGCCGCGCGCTGCCAAGACCATGGTGGAATTACAGCCCACGTCCAGCGCCATCGCGCCTTTGCCGTCGGGGTTCATGCGGTCAATCAGGCGCACGATGCGGCTGGCAGCAAAAGCGCTGGGCAGAGCTTCGCATTCCCACTCCCGCTCCAGTTCAGCCAGACCCGTCAATTGCTGCCTCCGCAGTCGGCGGAACGCGCCCAGCATCGCCGGCCAGGCTGCCGCAAGCGATTCAGCATCAGTGCGGGCTTGAATGTTCAGGGCGCGGTGGAAATCCTCACTCGCGTCCAGCTCTTCGCGCGCGTAATCCGCCAAAGCCTCGTTCCCGGCGTAGACCAACTGCGGTCGGATGAGGCGGGGCAGGCTGTGATACACAATGCGCAAATTATCCAGCGCTGCCCGCACCGGCCGGAAAGCGCCCTGGTTGGTTCCTCCGGCGCAGACGAAGAGGTCGGCATTCATAGCGATGAGCTTTTCCAGCTGGGCGGTGGCGTTCAAATCGTCCTGCAGGTCAATTTCCAGCGTTACATCGGTATAAAACAGGCTGACAAGCCTGCGCAGGGCTGCCAGAGAGTAGGACTCCGAAACGCCAATCAGCGCTGTGCGGATGGGTTTGCCTGCCGAAAGGCTGAGCCCACAGGCGCAGACGCCTTCTTCGCCGCGAATAAGCTTCTGCTGCAGGTCCAGTAAGCGCAAGCCGGATTTCTCCTGCAAGGCTTCGAGCGCGCGGGCCACGCCCCCACGCAGGTCCTGCCCCGAAGCAGCGGTAGTTTCAGCCGCGGCGCTGCAAGCGAGCGCGTAGCCTTCCTCGCGCTGCTCAAAAAGCCACGCGCGCGTGTTCTGCGAGCCGATATCCACACTCAGGGTTCTGCGCTTTTCCATCGTCGGCATCCCCCTACCCAGCCAAGAGCGCGAGGATAAACTCTTTCAGCCAGAGCATCCTTGCGATTAACGCGGTCAATGCCGCGCTGTAGAAGCCCACAAAGAGCATCCCGAAGCTGATTCCCAGGAAAAGCTGCCCCACGCTGGAGATGCCTTCCACCAATTGGGAGCGCTGGGTGCCGGCGCTTTTGCGGCTTAGGCGGTGATGGAAATAGAACAATACCGAAACAACTCCGAACAGAATGAAGAGCGCCTCCACAATCCCGGCCCAATCCGCGCCGCCATTCTCGCGCAGCAATTCGGGGCTGAAGCGGTTCACGATGGAGAGCAGTTGGGGCGCCAAGGTTCCCCGGGAGATGCCCGCAATCGCGACGGCAGCGCCTGTGCCGGCCAGAAATGCCAGCGGGAGCGTGCCGAACTTAACCAGGCGCGGAATCAGCATCAGCACCAGCAGCACGCACAAGACCAACGGCACCAGCCCCAGCCAGAACGCGTCTGTGCCGCTTTGTTTCAGCGGTTCAACCAGGCGCGGGAGGATGACTTTGGTTACCAACACGGCAGCGGCATAGCCAGAAGAAACGCCGACCAGAATATAAAGCGCTAATCGGAAGAAAAAGTTATCGCCCAGCAGATAGCTAAAAATCATCACGGAAAGCGCGATGCCAATGATGCCCAGCACAATATCCATCGGATTCATGCTTCCGGCTCCTTTGTGCGGCGCGCGCCCGAGTCGACCTCGACTTTGGAGAGGATACCCAGCAAAATCACGCTAATCATCACCAGCAAGCCTGCCTGGAATGCGCGCGACGGCGCGCCTGACAGGGCTTCCTGGTCCAGCGCTTGCGCCAGAACGCGCCCTTCTGTTGTGCCCGCCGCGAAACCCGCCAGCTGTCCGGCGTCATAATAAGGAAGCAGCAAGGCGGCGTTTTGGCTGCTGGCTAATACGCCGAGTTTGTCAGCGCCCAGCCAAGGCCCAGCCTGCTCAATCCAGTTCTGAATATCCGTCTGGGAATCTTCCAGAAGCAGGATGAGCGCGTAATTCTCCAGTTTTTCCAGGTCCGTGGGAATCAAGGCGCTTTCACCTTCCGCGTTCAAAGCGGCTGCCAGCACGCCCAGCTTTCCACCAGCCAAAAACGCTGTTTCGCGCGCGGGGATTTCCGCCTTACCCATCAGCGCGTCCGCCAGCCACAGACCGTTGGGGTGGGTGGTCAGGAATTGCAGCTCCGTCCCGCGCGTATGCAGCGCGTTCAGCGCTGGGGCGGCCATCTGTTCCAGTTCAGCGCTGGTGGCAGCCTGGTATTCCAGCACCACGAGCACCTTATCCCCTTTTTCCAGCCTGCCAAGCGCTTCTTTCAGAGCGACGGCCGGGGCGGGATTCTGGATTTGCGCGGGTTTGGCTTCGGGCACAAATACCAGCACAGCCGCCAACACGAGCAGCAAAAAAGCGCCTAAGATAACGCGGTACCAGCCCCTGCCGCTGACCCGCTGCGTTTTGGCGGGCGGCAGTCCCTGACCTTCTTCAGCAATCAGGTTCATCAAAATCTGCGCGTTTTCTTTTTGCCGGCGCAGCAGCAGCAAATCCGCGGAAAGCTCTTCATTCGCAGCTGGTTTTTCTTCCAGCTCTACCGCCGCGCTTTCGGCAGCCAGGCCCAATTCTTCCAGGACGGGTTCCAGCACCGCCGCGTTGGGGGCTTCCGCGCCTTCTTCCTGAAGGATTTCCGCGGGCGTTTCAGCTTCAGCGCGCGTTTCCTCTGCAGAGCTCTCAGGTTCGCGTTCAGGCTCAACCTCAAGTCCACGTTCTTCTTCAGGCGCGGGTTCAAGCTCTCCAGCGCTCTCGTCCAGGCTGCTTTCTTCGGCTTCTTCCTCTTCTTCAGGCGGGGGCTGCTCTACCGTTTCTCCCTGTTCTTTCGTCGGCTCGTTATCTTCTACTGCAAGCGCTTCCGCAGGCAGCCCCTCGTCTTCCGCTTCGGGCTGTAGTTCACGCACTTTGCGCAGCCATTCCGGCACGCCGCCTTCGTTTTCAGCGTCGTCCCCTACAGGCTTGGGCGTCAGCAAGTTCTCGCGGCGGGCGTTCTCGCGGATGCGCGCGATCCAGTTGGTAAACTCCTCATCTACCCGGCTTTGATTTTCCTCACTTTGGGCGGCATCCAGCGAGCTGCCTTTGCGTGTAAGCTCACCGGCTGCGTCTTCTTCCTGTTGGGCGCGTTTGCGGATGCGCGCCAGCCATTCCGGCGTTTGTTCGTCCTCGCCGGAAGGGGTTTCTGCTTCGGTTTCGCCACCGCTAACGGCTGACTCCGCTTGCCCCTGGGAATCCCTTGATTTCGCAGTGCTATCCTGTGGGGACATGGTCTGTCTGAAAGCTTCCACCAGGTCGGCAGCGCTAATATCCGGTTCATCCTGCAGCGCGGCATCCTCTTCCACGCCTTCAATTCGGAACAACTCTTCCAGATCTTCACCGCAGTGTACGCAGCGCGTAGCCTGGGGCAGGTTTTCTTTCCCGCAGTGAGGGCAGGGGAGCATTTCGGCGCTCATCTATTCACTCCAGGGTCTTTCCATCCCAAGCACTACCCGCAAGCCCACCAGAAGCGCTCCGATGCCAATGCCAATCAGCAAGCCGCGCGCGCCAACCAGAGGCAGGCGCTGCAAATAATTGAGAACTGTGGTCAGCAAGGGGATGTTCAGCGCTTGCAGCAGCCCGAGAGCAATCACCAGGAAAACCAGCGCGCTGATGCCAAAGGAAATCGTCAGGAGGGACCAGCCGCGATTGCGGAAGAATTGCAGGGCAGCCGCGGTCATCACCAGGGCGGCCAGACCCAGCAAACTGGTCTCCAGGGGGAGCTGGATGCCTGCCACCCAGCGCAGATACGCGCTGTTATCCACGCCCAAGCTCAGCGCGCCAATAAAGCTGACCAGGAAGGTGCTGATGAGGATAATGCTGAAGATGAAGCCGCGTTTGCCGTGGATGATATTGCGCAAATGCGTCAGGATGAGGGTCGCGATGGCTACCAGCAGCGCGGCAGAAGCGGTGATGACAGCCCAATTAAGCACGATATCTAACCAGCCGGCCAAAGGTTCGCCCAGGAAAAGCGCGGCGAGGATGAACAAAGCCGCAGCGGAAGCTACGAGGATAGGGAGCGTCTTTTTCACTGCCACACCCCCAGCAGTTTAAGCGCGGCGCCTACCAGCAATCCGAGCACAGTCAGCACCCGCAGCCAGTCTTGCGCGCGAACTGAGGCAGCCGCGCTGGGGTCGCTCTCCAGCGCAGCGCCGGCGTTCAGCGCGTCCTCGCCCAGGCAAAGCTGTGCCTCTGTGACAAACAGCGCTGCCTGGGTGCTGAGGTCGTCCGTCCCAGCGACCAGAGGCAGGTCTTTTTGTTCCGCCAGGTTCGCCGCCAGAATGATTTCAGGGCGCTGAGACCCAAACAAGAAGACTCCCGCGTTCGCGCGGTAATTGACTTCGGGCAGCAAGCCGGCCAGGTAGGCGTAGGGGCTTGCGCCCGCCAGTAATCCAAAGTCGGGTTTGAATAATTCGGTCGCGAGCGCGTTTTGGTATTTTCCGCGCACAATCAGTTGGCTGAGGCCAGCCAAAGCGCCGTCCCCTGCCATCGCCTGCGCAGGTTGGTCGTTAAAGACCGAACGCCTGGACATCAGGCGCAGCACGGGCAGCCCGGCCAGATTGGCCGGCGCGGGCGCGTTGGAAACCTGGCTGATGCCTAAACCGATCGTGAGCCGCAAGCCTTTCTCGGCGGCTTCGTGCATCAATTTTTCAGCGTCCAGCAGCGCTTCGTTCTTGCGCAGGTTGCGGTAGGGGTGTTTGCGCTGGGTCAGCAGGGCTAAGCCGAGGCAAAGCAGCGCGAGGCAGACGATCGCAAGCGCAAGCAAATCAAGCGTAATTATCCCGTCCATGTTGAGAGGTCCCCGCGCATTGATAAATCCAAAAGGGGTGAGATTCCAGCGGTTTTGGGCTGGCTGGCAGCGGGTGAAGAGCAAGCTGGCAGAGACCGTGTTTCCGGTTGTTGAACTTCCAGGTGTGCGTCAAACAGCCCAACTCCCATAGATGAAGTATAGCATATTCACCTTAAGCAAAGCATCTATATTCATCGGAAAGGTTGGGTTTATTGCCATAAAGAACCCGGGGGAGAAGAAGACCTTCTCTGGTATTCTGACTTATTTCGCCTTTGGTATTGGCGCGCGTTGGGCGTACGCGTTTTTAACCTTTCTCCAGTTGGGGAAATGACGCAGGCAGCAATCTGCCCGCCGCTGCGAAAGCACATCGCTATTCTGAAGCGAGTTTTGAGATGGATGTAGAGGGCGCGGCGGTCTGCCGTTAAGTACGCAGGGAGACAAGGCGCCCTTTGGGAATCGCTTCTTGCCTTGCAGGAGATCATGCAAGAACCGGAGGCTGTCGAAACATTGTCATCCTGAACGCAGTGAAGGATCTTGTCTCTCCAGAAGAGGGCGCGGTGGTCTGCCGTTAAGCACGCAGACAGACAAAGCACCCTTTGGGAATCGCTTCGTCCCTCCCGATGACAAACGGTCCGTCGCTGCGAGGGAGCGCAGCGACCGTGGCAGTCCGCCTGTAAATAACAGGGA
>JBCFBH010000027.1:0-23421 GCA_038562595.1 Anaerolineaceae bacterium | reverse complement strand
GCACCACCACGCTGGAAGCCAAAACTGGCTACGGGCTGGACCTGGAAACTGAGTACAAACAGCTGGAAGTTTTGCTGCGGCTGGATGAGGAAGGTCCGCTGCAGATTATCCCCACCTACCTGGGCGCGCACGCCGTTCCGCCCGAATTCAGCGGCGATACAGCCGGCTATGTGCGCTTTCTGACCCGGCAAGCCCTGCCGGAACTGAGAAGCTGGTGGCAAAACCGGGTGCCCGAACGAGCGCTGCCTTTTGTGGATGTGTTCTGCGAAGAGGGCGTATTCGACCTGGAGCAAACCCGCGAGATTTTAAGCGCGGCGGCTGGGCTGGGTTTCCCGTTCAAGCTGCACGCGGACGAGTTCGCGAACCTGGGCGGCGCCAGCCTGGCGGTGGAATTGGGCGCGCTTTCGGTGGACCACCTGGTGAAAACTTCCGCGGAAGATATTCGCAGGCTGGGCGGTTCGCAGACCGCGGCGGTCTCGCTGCCGGGCACGCCTTTTGGGCTGGCGCAAAGCGAGTACACCCCCGCCCGCGAGATTATCGCCGCGGATGGGCTTTTGGCGCTGGCAAGCGACCTGAACCCGGGTACAAGCTGGAACGAATCCATGCAGTTCATTCAGGCGCTGGCCTGCCGTTACCTGAAACTGACCCCGGCGGAAGCGCTGGCTGCCGCGACCATTAACGCTGCCGCCGCGCTGGGAATGGCTGACCGAATCGGTTCGCTCAGCCCTGGCAAGCAAGCCGACCTGTTAATTCTGAAGGTCCCGGATTACCGTTTACTCAGTTACCGCTACGGCACAAATCTTGTATCCACCGTAATCAAGAAAGGTGCCGTTTATCCGGTGGTTTAGAGCATGGAATCATTCTTTAATCTGGAATCTCTACGGCAGTTCAATAATCTGCTGATCATTGGGCTGGGCGCGCTGGCAATCATCTTTATCTTGCGCGGCGTTTTTAAGGTCGCCTGGAAAGTCATCAAAATCATTTTTGTCGTCCTGGGCTTGATGCTGTTGTTTGGCTGGCTTTTCGGCTATATCCACATCAGCCTCGTCTGAGGCGGTATAATCCCGACATGGCAATCACGATTGAACAGGCGCGCATGTGGTACGCTTCCGCGGACCCCGTGCACGATTTTGAGCATGTACTGCGGGTGTATCGGCTGGCGGAAAAAATTGCTTTAGCGGAAGGGGCGGACCTGGAAATTGTGCATGCCGCCGCCCTGCTGCACGATTCGGTCGGCTCTGCGCCTGGCGGGGACGGACAGGAGCGCCTGGGACACCACCTGAGCTCCGCGCAGTTTGCCGGGGAAGTGCTCTCGGCTGAGGGCTGGCTGCCGGACCGCGTCGCTGCCGTGCAGCACTGCATCCGCGCGCACCGCTATCGCCATCAGGGCGAACGCCCGCAAACTTTGGAAGCCAGGTGCCTTTATGACGCGGATAAGCTGGATGTTTTGGGGGCAATTGGCGCGGCGCGCACCATCGCGTTTGCCGCGCTGGCGGGTCAGCCATCTTACCACGAGCCTTCCCAGCGCTTTTTACGCGAAGGCAAAACAGAACCGGACGAACCGCACAGCTCTTATCATGAGTACCTGTTTAAGCTGCGTAAGGTGAAAGACCAGCTTTTCACCCCAACCGGCAAAGCCATCGCGGAGCATCGCCACGCATTCCTGGCGGAATTTTACGCGGAGCTGCAAGCGGAATGCCGCGGGGAACGTTAGTGAAAGGAGAACAGGATGATTGGGGCGGTTATTGGAGATATTGTCGGCTCGGTCTTCGAGTTTGACAACCGACGTTCGGTAGATTTCCCTCTTTTTTCCAGCAAATCCACGTTCACAGACGACAGTGTACTGACTTTTGCCACCGCCGACGTGCTCTTGGGCCAGGGGGACTATGCCGCTGCGTACCAGAATTTCGCCCGCAGGTATCCACATCGCGGTTACGGCGGGAACTTCTGGCACTGGATTTACGCGGATGACCCCAAACCCTACAACAGTTTCGGGAACGGCTCTGCCATGCGCGTAAGCCCGGTGGGTTTTGCTTTCGAAAGCCTGGAAGAGACCCTGGAGGAAGCACGGCGCAGCGCGGAAGTGACCCATAACCACCCGGAAGGCATCAAAGGCGCGCAAGCAACCGCCCATGTGATTTATTTATCCCGTAAAGGCGCGTCCAAAGCCGAAATCAAGCAGGAAATCATTCAAAATTACGGTTACGACTTATCGCGCCCGCTGGACCTCATCCGTGAAGTGAACCAATTCAACGAAACCTGCCCGGGTTCCCTCCCCGAAGCCATCAGCGTCTTCCTGGAAGGGAAGGATTACGAAAACACCATCCGGCTGGCGGTCTCCATCGGCGGCGATACTGACACCATCGCCTGCATTGCCGGCGGCATGGCGCAGGCCTTTTACGGCGGCATCCCGGCCCGGGTCGTACGCGAGGCTCGCGCCCGCCTTGGGTTGGAATTCCTGGATATCCTCGATAAATTCCAGGCACAATTTCCGGCGGCATCCCCGCTCCTGACCTGAAATTGTTGCATATGCGTTAGAATCACTGCGGTAGCCAGCGGTCCTTAAAGCCTTGCCCGCGAGTGATTTCCTTCTCAAAGAGGGTAGATAACAGGTGTTGCGATGACTTTACCCATGGTTCTGCTGCTTGTGATAATCTTTATCGCGATTATCCTGTTCGCGCTGGACGCCCTGCCAGCTGATGTTATTGGTATTGGGATTATGGTCTCGCTGGTTGTCGCCGGCATCCTCACGCCCGAGGAAGGGATCCTTGGTTTTGGTTCCGAAACTGCCATCAAGACCCTGGGATTATTGCTGCTCACCACGGCGCTCATTAAGACCGGCTTTGTGCAGATGGTCACCCGCAGGATTGTGCAAGGGGTGGGAGATAACAAAGACCGGCTGTTCTGGATTGTCTCGCTGGGCACAGCCGGCATGGGCTCCTTCACCAGCAACACTGCCTCCACTGCCTTCTTTCTGCCTGTGACCCTGAGCGTTTCCAAGAAGCTTAAGCAGCACCCCTCCAAGATGCTCATGTCCATGGCGTTTGCCGCCATCCTTTCCAGTTCCATGACGGCCATTGCCACCTCCACAAACCTGGTAGTCAGCGGCTTGCTCACGTCTTATGGATTGGAACCGATGGGCATCTTTGAACTGACCCCGATTGGCATTCCGATCCTGCTTGTCGGCTTGGTGTACATGTACTTTATCGGCAGAAAAATGATTCCGGAGCGCGAGCTGGAAGACAACAATCGTTATCTCCCGCGTGATTTGCGCTATTACGCCGAAGTGGAGATTCCCAAAAAATCCCCGTGGGTCGACAAAGAAATCCGGCAGCTTGGTTTGGGGGATGAATATGATATCTCCATCATCAGCATTGAACGCGCCGGGGAGGGCGAAGTCAAGCCTTCTGGAAAGACCAAACTGCGTGCCGGCGACCAATTGGTGCTGGACGGGGGACGCGAAGGTATTTTTGCCCTGAACGACCATAAAGTCGTCCGCTTTACCTGCGCCCCCGAGGACGAGCTGCAGGAAGCAATCAAAAAGAAATACGGCATGGCAGAAGTGGTGCTGCTGCCAAGTTCCAGCCTGGTCGGGCAGACCCTGCGAGGGTTGAGCTTCCGCAAACGCTTTGGCATCCAGGTGCTCGGGATTCAGCGCAGGGGCAAGGTCTTGCGCGAACGCCTGCTGAATGAACGCTTACAGGTCGGCGACCAGATGCTCATCCGTGGAGACCCGGAAACCATCGCCAGCCTGGAAAACGGCGATAACTTCAGGATTATCAGCGATACGATTGAAGAACCCAAGAACACCAAAAAAGCGCCCTACGCGCTCATCATTTTTGTGCTGAGCGTCGGTCTGGCGGCTGCCAATATCCTCCCGCTGGCGGTCTCCACTATGATTGGCGCGCTGCTGATATTTGTGACCCGCTGCATCACGCCCGCCGAGGCGTATAAGAGTATGAACTGGAGCGCGTTGATCCTCATCGGCTGCATGCTGGCGCTGGGAAAAGCAATGGATACCTCCGGGTTAGCCACCTACCTGGCCGGACAGCTGGTTAATTGGATCGGGACGGGGCACGCGTACGCGCTGCTGGCGGGATTCTTCCTGTTGGCGATGATCCTGACGCAGCCGATGTCGAACCAGGCAGCTGCGGTGGTTGTGCTCCCGATCGCGATTGAGACCGCGCTGCAGTTGGGGCTGAACCCGCGGACCTTCGCGATGATGATCGCGGTGGGGGCGGCCACATCGTACATCACCCCGCTGGAACCAGCCTGTATGATGGTTTACGGCCCGGGCAACTACCGCTTTATGGACTTCGTGAAGGTTGGATCGCTGCTCACGGTCCTGATTTTTGGGGTTTCGATGCTGCTGGTGCCGGTCCTCTGGCCGTTTTAGTGATCCCGCTCGATATAAGAAAAGTCGCCGGATAAGGATATGTCCGGCGATTGGATTCTTGTGGAAGGAAGGCGGGCATTTAGTTCCCGTCAAGCACTTCCACGCTGACGCTGAAGCTTTGCGCGCTCATCTCCGGGCTGCCGTCCACCGAGCCGGCAAATATCAGGATGAGCGTGCTGCTGCCGGCTTTCAGTGCTCTGAAGCGCAGGGTGGTGGTTCCTCCGGCAGCGTTCACGCCGTCGTCCCCGACGTAAACTGCCTCGCCGTCCTGCTTCAGAATTGCGCTGTCCAGGTCTTGCACCTGCCAGCTAAATCCATCGTTGGGGATGGTGGGCAGCCGCACTTCCAGAGTATCCCCAACCTGCAAACTGGCCGATACCGGTTTGATGGCTGGCTCAACGACGATGAGCTTCCCTTGCGGCGTTGGTTCCACTTGATTGCAAGCTGCAAGGGGTATGGCGAGGAGTATAAGAGCGAAAAGAGCTTGGAAAATGTGTTTCATCGCGAACCTTTCATTAGAGGAGTGAGCGGAAAATGCCTGATTTGCTTAATCTCCTATTATATGCCTCTATTGGGGGTATAATGTGAATTTGTACACAATCCCGTTTTTTTACAATCAAAAAATCAAGTCATTCAGGAGGCATATGGAAATTAAACCTGCATTCAAAGCCCTTTTTTCAGCTCTATTAACCTTAATGGTATGTACGGCGCTGGTTGGCAGCGCAGCAGCAGCCGCTCTTCCGCAGGGAGATACGCCCGAAAGCGGCAGCCCCCAAATCGAAGTCATCTCCCCTTATTATTCTGTCGAGCAGATTACAACCCCCGATGGCGCGCAACTCACCCGCAGCATTATCAACGGTCCTTCTCAACCGCTGCCGGAATACCAGGCGGAACGCGAAGCTTCTATGACAGCGATTGAACCCGAGGGCACGCTCGGGAACTTTCCTTCCTTTGATTGGGTGTTTGGCTGTTCCGCAGTTTCCGGAGCGATGATCGCGGGGTATTACGACCGCACCCTTTACCCGAATATGTACACGGGGCCTGCCAACGGCGGCGTGATGCCCCTGACCGACACCGCCTGGCCCACCTGGTCGGACGGATTTGAAACCTACCCCAACAATCCCTTGATAGCTTCCCATAACGGAATAGACGGCAGAAGCACCAAGGGTTCCATCGACGATTACTGGGTGAAATATGGCAGCACTGCCAGCGACCCCTACATCACCGGCGGCTGGACGCAGCACAGCTGGGGCACTGCCGTCGGCGATTACATGAAAACCAGTCAGTCAGCCTATAACAACACGGATGGCTCCACGAATTTTTATACCTACACAAACTCGCCGGAAAAACTGACCTGCGCGGATATGGTCGGCTATGATATTGATCACCTGGACGGCACCTACGGCCGCAAGCTGTTCTATGAAGCCCGGGGCTACACGGTGACGGACTGCTTCAACCAGAAAACCGACAATAATAGCGGCGGGTACACACTGGCAAATTTCCAGGCTGAAATAAACGCGGGGCACCCGGTATTGCTGAACCTGGCCGGGCATTCCATCGTGGGCTACGGCTACAACGGCTCTACTATCTACATCCGTGATACCTGGGATAATGATCCTGGTCACACATACACAATGCCTTGGGGCGGAAGCTACGGTGGGATGACATTGCTTTCAGTCAGCGTGGTGCATCTGACGCAAGGGGTTACCTATAAACAGTACATGCCCGCCCTGTTCAAGGCGGCGCCTCCTCCTCCCCCAAGCAATCCCTTCCTTAACCCCGGCTTTGAATTGGGGCAGGTTTCCTGGACGGAGTACTCCTCGGGCGGCTGGGACCTGATTTATAATACTTCAGCGACTTCGGTTCCGGTGGCCGCGCACGGGGGCACATGGCTGGCTTGGCTGGGAGGAGCGGATAACGAAACCGGGCGGCTTTCCCAGACGATCACCATTTCCGCGTCCGCGCCTTATTTCCACTTTTGGTACTACTCCGCTTCGGAAGATTCGTGCGGTTGGGATTACTTCAGAATAAAGGTTAATGGCTCAGTAGTCTATGAATCCAGTCTGTGCACATCGAGCAATTCAGGCGGGTGGGTTCAGATGGCCATAAACCTTGCTGGTTATGCAGGCACCAATAAAACAGTGATGTTTGAGGTCACCACGGACGTCAGCCTGAACAGCAACCTGTTCCTGGATGACATTTCGATGTCCAGTTCGGCGGCGATGAGCGAGCCTGAACCGCTGGAGGATTTCCCCGGCGCGGCGCATCTGACCAAGTAGACCTCGGTTTTGATTCAATGAACACCAGACCCTCCGGATACCCGGGGGGTCTGGGTTGCTTTTGGTTTGGAATTTGCTTCAGTGAGAAAAAACTGTGAGGAGTGTGGGGGGGGTGTAGCAGCCACTCGCTAATACATTATTGAAACAGGTTTCGTCGCTACGAAGGAGCTCCAGCGACTGAAGCAATCTCCTTCGCGACGACGAAATGTTGCCGACAGGGAAACGAAGTACCCTTTGGGTATCGCCGCGCTGCGCTCGCGATAATAACGGTTTCGTCTTTGCGATGGAGCGCTAGCGACTGAAGCAATCTCCCTGTGGACCAAGAGGGAGATCGCCGCGCTTTGCGATGACGAAATCAGTTCGTGCAGGGAGATCGCCGCGCTTCGCTCGCGATGACGAAATCAAACCAGGAATATCGCTTTGCAGGCTCGCGACGCCCCCCCTACTGCGTCGCGCAGGAGATGCACGGGTCAAACGCCCGCACCACCCGCCCAACCGCCTTTTCCAGCTCCAGGTTGATGCTGCCCGGGCGGATATAGCGGTTGCCCGCCACCATCAACGCCCGTTCAATCGCCTTCATATTGTGCACCGTGGGGATGATGAACTGCGCGTCCGCGATCAGGCCGTTTTCCACCATGTAGCGGTGAATTAGCGGGCCGCGCGGGGCTTCCACCAGTCCGTAGCCAATCCCGTCCCTGGGGGTGTAGCCCACTTCGGTCTCGCCGTGTTCCGGGTCATCCGCCAGCAGTTCCATCGCGCGTTCCATAGCGTACACCAATTCAATGCCCCGGCACAGGTCAAAGCACAAAATGGCGTGGGCGGGGTTTCCAAAGCTGTCCCGGAAGCGTTCCAGGTAGCTATCCGCCAGCGGGGTTTGGAAAGCGCTGGTGATATTGATGCGCGCGAGGCTGTTGGCGCGCAGGATGTGCCCCTGGTAGCTGGTCTGCCCGGCATAGGAATACTCGGTCTGAGTGAATTCGATGCGTTTCTCAAACTCCTCAGGCGTGAAGTGCTCCTTTTCCTCGCCGTCCGGGCTGAGCACGCGCATGTGCCCGCTGTTCAGCTTTGGCTTTAACGACATGGTGGATGAAATGTAATAGGTCGGCTCGTCATCCCCCCAGGTGCCGATGCGCTCTTTCATCGCAATGGACATATCCCAGTAGGCGTTGAAGAGCTGGCACGCGACCGGCAGCATCTCTCGCAGCTTTTCCAGCATGGCGTCCGCGGCCTGGCGGTTGATCCCGCCGGTGACTCCGCCGATATGCGCCTTGACGGGGTGGATAAACTGCCCGCCCGCCAGCGAGATCAAATCGGTGCCGAGTTTGCGCACCTTCAGCGCCTGCTGGGCGATTGAGAATTGCGCCTGGCGGGAAGCATCGCTCTCGTCCATGTCAAACAGGCTCTCCACGTTCACGCGGTCCGGCATGGTGAAAATGAACAGTGAGGTGGCCTGGTTTTGAATGAGCTGCCCCAGCAGCAAAATCTCGCGGATCTCATCGGCCAGCGGCGGCGGGGTGACCTCGAAGACCTTTTCGACGGCTTTCACGGAAGCAACATGGTGCGCGGTGGAACACACGCCGCAGATTCTGGGGACAATCACTGGCATTTGTTCAGGCGGCGTGCCGACCACAAAGTTGCGGAAGCCGCGCAGCTCGACGGCCTGGAATTGCGCGCTGAAGAGCTTGCCGCCCTCTTCTTCCATCACCACGCGGGCGTGCCCTTCAATCCGGCTGAGTGGGAATGTGAGCGTGGTCATCAAAGCACCTTATCCTTGCTGCGGATGCGGCGGTTGCCGCCCGCGTAGTCGGAGAACTGGAACAGGAACATGGAAAGCTGCGGCGAGCGCAAGGCTACATTCAATTCCACGGGAGGAATGTTGGTCATGCGTTCAAATACGCGCTGGATATTCTCCATCCAGACAGTCGATTCCTTCTCAATGAACGCGTTGGACGGTCCGCGGCAGCCCACGCAGGGGTGCCCGGCGCGCGTGCACGGCGCCCGGCAGCCGCCGCGCGTGGATGTGCCGACGCACAAAAAGCCCTGATTCACCAGGCAGATAGCTGGGTCCTGGTCCACTTTTTGAAAGCCGGTGATGTGCTCCGGTTTCAAGTCGTTCAGCTTGCGCCGTCCGCACTCCGCGCAGACGATGGAGGCTGCCTTAAACCCCTGCGGGTCCAGCAGCGCGCCCATAAAGAGTTCTGGCGTGGGCGGACAGCCCGGCAGGTAAAGGTCCACGTCCACATAGGCATCCACGGGGTGCGTTTTGCTGAGCAGCTGCGGCAGGTGCGCCCGGTGAGCCTGGGAGAGAAAAATCTCACGCACCTCGTCCCGGTCGCCCAGGTTGGTCACGCCGCCAGAGATAGCGCAGGTACCCACGGCAATCACGCGGTCCACCAGCTTGACCGCGCGCTGGAGCTTGTAGGCGTCTTCGTCGTTGCGCACCCCGCCGGAAATGAGCAGCACTTCAATATCGTCCGGGATGCGGTTCGTGGAGACTACCAACGGCATATACACCAATTCGTACCGGTCATACCACTCCGATGCGTTCAGGAGGGAGACTTCGCAGCCAGCGCAGCCCGAAAGCTGCAGCACTGCGAATTTGGGGAGTTTTGTCAGAGCGTCTTCCATAAGCTTCTCCTTTTCCACAGAAATGAGGAGTTTATCCACAAGAATCAGGGATTTATCAACAACTTTTCCACAATAGATTTTACCTTTATCGGCATGATTTTGGGAAAGCAAATCCGAGTATTTTCCGCACGTTTTCAGAACAAGCCCATTGCGCGCGTTTGATGCTACAATACCTGAACGATACTACGCACAAGGCGGAGCTGATGCAGCCCGAACTGAATTTTATTACCGATATTGCTCTGCAAGCCGGCGCCATGCTGGCGCGCATGCAGGACGGCGACCTGGACGTCCAGTTGAAGGGGCGCGCGGACCTGGTTACCCGCGCCGACAAGGCTGTGGAGGAATTCCTGATTGACCGGCTGCGCAGCCGCTTCCCGACCCACGCGTTTGTCTGCGAAGAAAGCGGCAGCCATCCCGGCGACCCCGAACATCAGTGGTTCATTGACCCGCTGGACGGCACTTTGAATTACTCGCACGGTCTGCGCTACTACTGCACAAGCATCGCGTACGCGCGCGCCGGGCAGCTGCAGTTGGGGGTCATTTACTCCCCGCGCGAAGAGGAATGCTTTACCGCCGAGTTGGGCAAAGGGGCTTTCCTGAACGGCAAGCCTATCCATGTTTCCGGCGCGGAAATTCTGGAGAATTCTCTGCTTGCCACCGGCTTTCGGGCAACGCTGATTGACACGCCCCGTTCAAACTACAACAATTTCCTGCGTCTCTCGCGGATTTCCCAAGGGGTGCGGAGGCTGGGTTCCGCGGCGATGGACCTGGCTTATGTGGCGTGCGGCAGGCTGGAAGGCTTTTGGGATATCCAGCTAAGCCCCTGGGACGTGGCGGCCGGGGCGCTGATCACGCGCGAGGCGGGGGGGATGGTTGACACGCTTTACGGAGAAGGCAGTTTGCTTTCTGGCAAGGTGGATATTTTGGCGGCCAATACGCGGGTGTTCGAACCTCTGAAAGCTGTTCTGAACTCTGAACGCGGTCAGTAAGGGAAGTATCACTGCTTTTTACCGACGTAAATCCCATCCCTGCCTGAAGCTGTTCACTTCAGCGCGTCAATGGGAGCGGTATCGCTGCTGAAAAATATATTGTTTTCCGCGATGAGCGGAGATGAGGCGATACGCGCCCCGATTTCGAGAATCCACATCGCCTGCCCGGAAGGAATGTCGGGCGTTTCAAATTTTGGATAGCGAGGATTCATTCCAGTACACGGCTGGCTTTGCTTGGAAAAATGGAATTGGAAAATTAGCGGCGAAAGTTTCGATAATCGACCAGTAGGCTGGAGACTGACAATCAGGCGGGTTTACCCTTTCAGGCGGTCAGTTCCGCGATGAGCACTTCAAAGGCGGCTTCACCGGGCATCCCGCCGGTTTTCATGCCCTCGTCAATCTGGAGCAATTTCCCGAACACATCCAGCAGCTGCGCCATGCTGAAGCGCCGCGCCTGGCTGGTCAGTTTATCCGCCACGAAAGGCAGCACGCGCAGCTCTTTTTCCACCTGCCGGCTGCCGCCGCCCTCGTCCAAAATCTCCCGCGCCTGGATGAGCAAACGAAACTGGCGGTAAATCATGCCGGAGAGCTCAATCATCTCGTTCTTTTCGCTCAGGATGCGGAACTGCGTCATAGCTTTGGAGCCGTTGCGCTCGCCCAAGGCGTCCACCAGGTTGAAAATATTGCCTTCCTGCTCCTGCGAGGTTAGCAAGACCACGTCCTGGGTGCTGACCGCGCGCGCGCCGTTCACATAGGTCAGCAGTTTGGCAATTTCCTGGGTGGCACGCAGGGTGTTGTTCCCGACGTAGCTCGCCAGCAGATGCGCGGCATCGGTGCGGAATTCGCCGCCCGCTTCGCGCGCGTGCTTCGCGATCCAGCCCGGCATGTCCGCGTCGTCGGGCAGCGCGCAGTCCATCACGCGCCCCAATTCCGCCTGGGATGCAAGCCAATCCAGCAGCCAGGCATATGCGCGGGAATTCTCCCAATACTTCTCTCCCCGTTTGGAAGCCTGCGTGTCTTCGATTACCAGGACCAACGCGGCGGTCTCCGGCAAATCTGCCAGGATTGCCAGCATTTTTTCGCGTTCGGCGTTGTTCAGTTTTGTCAGGATGGGGCGGGCTTTCCGGAGGACTACCAAGCGGCGCTCAGTCAGGAAAGGCATAGTCAGGCAGTCGGCGCGCAGGGCTTCCAGGTTCAGCGTTTCGCTGTCCAGCAGGGTGGTGTTCATCTCAGCCAATTGCGGGTCACCCAGGCTGGCAATCATTTCCGCCAGCAGAGCCTGAACGCGCGCGCCGTCATCGCCGCGCAGTATTGTGAGCCTCGCTAAAGCCATTATCCCCCGCCTGTTAGCTGCCCGTATTGATTATGTGCAGAAAACTTTCGCGCAGGCTGGTGGTGGATACCTGCGTGACGCGCTGCCCGCCCTGCTCGGCGTTGGTGGTCAGCGTTCTTTGCAGCAGTGGACCCAGCGGACGCGCCAGGATGAAGACTGGCACCGCGGTGAGCAGCGCCAGGATAATCCGGGGCAAGCGCGGTTTTTTGGAACCGCTGCCCGCCCACAGAGCCAGCCAGGCTGCCGTGCCCGCCGCCAGGGCGGGCGCTGCCAGGTTGGTGCCGCAGCGCGGATGAATTGCGAGCTGGCTTTCGCCGGCTTTCAAGCGTTTTTCGGCTTCCATCGCGGCGTCGGTCACGATTTCCGTGGGCAGGTCGGCCACCAGCAGGAATCCCTGGGGGTTGGAAAGCCCCGCCATTGCCACGCCTTTATACTTTTCCGCCAGCACCTGCATCGTGGCGTGCTCCAGCGCGTGATTGCGGCGCACGGCGCCAAAAAACGGTAATCTATCCAACCAGGAAGTAGTCATCGCAGACCGCCTTTCATTGTTCGTCTGAATTTTCCCATAAAGCCGAAGCAAGCGCGTCTCGCAGAGAACGGCATTCGAGCACTTCAATCCCGGCAGGCCAGGGCTCGGTGGAGCGCAGCCGGCGGGGGATTACCGCGCGCTTGAAACCAAGACGGGCAGCTTCCCGCAGGCGGGCAGGCATCTGGCTGACCATGCGCAGTTCGCCGGAGAGACCTACTTCGCCAATCAAAACGGTATCCGCGCGCAGAGGGATGTCCTTGATGGATGATGCAATCGCGGCCGCTGTCGCCAGGTCGGCTGCCGGCTCGGAGACGCGCAGCCCGCTGACCACGTTCGCGAACACATCCTGCTCGCCCAGGTGCAAACCCAGGCGGCGGGTGAGCACCGCGGTGATGAGCAGCAGCCGGTTCATGTCCACGCCATTCGCGTTGCGGCGCGGGTTGCCAAAGCTGGTGTGGGTGGTGAGCCCCTGAACTTCCACCAGCAGTGGGCGCGTGCCTTCCATCGTGACGGCAATCGCCGAACCGGGCGCGTTAATCAACCGTTCCGCCAGGAAAATTTCGGAAGGGTTGCTGACTTCCACCATACCCTTTTCTTGCATCTCAAACACCCCGACTTCCGAGGTGGCGCCAAAGCGGTTCTTGACCGAGCGCAGCAGACGGTAGGATTGAAACTGCTCGCCCTCCAGGTAAAGCACCGTATCCACGATATGCTCCAACACCCGCGGGCCGGCGATGGTGCCTTCTTTGGTGACATGTCCGATGAGAAAAATGGAGATGCCGCTGGATTTAGCCAGTTCGCGCAGCCGGGCGGCACACTCGCGCACCTGCGAGATGGAGCCCGCGGAGGATTCCATCTCCGGCAGGGTCATCGTTTGAATGGAATCAATCACCACCAGCGTGGGTTTGACGCTCTGGATGTGTGAAAATATCACCGCGAGGTTGGTTTCCGTCACCAGGAATAAATTCCGCGGCAGAGCGCTCTCCCCGCTGGCATGGTTGGCAGCCAGGCGCATCGCGCGCATTTTCACCTGGCGTTCGGATTCCTCGCCAGAGACATAGAGCACGACATTGTGTTCCGCCAGTTCCATTGCCATTTGCAGGGTAAGCGTGGACTTGCCGATGCCCGGGTCCCCGCCAATCAGCACGACCGAACCGGGCACAATGCCCCCGCCCAACACTCTGGCAAATTCCTGCATGCGCACCGGCACGCGTTCTTCGCGCTCGCCCTCGATATCCGCCAGGCGGCGCGGCTGGGAAGACGCATTCAGCCCGCGCAGCGCGCGGGCTGAATGATTTACTTCCGGTTCAACAACTTCCTCAACCATGCTGTCCCAGCTGTCGCAGGCCGGGCAGCGCCCAAAGGACTGGGAACTGACCTTGCCGCAGACCTGGCAGACAAAGCGTGAGTAAGCTTTTGCCATTGCGGTTACGCGCCCACTAATTCAGGGTTGTCCGGCTGGCTTTGCGGTTCACAGCGTTTCAGCACGATTTTCGAAACCTTGTCACCGTCCGCGTCCAGGCTTTCTTCCAAATCAACCAGGATACTGTCCTTGGTGTGGAAAGTCTTGGAGAGCAAGGCGTCTGAAAGCGGTTCCTCAACCAGCTGCTCAATGACACGCCGCACGGGGCGGGCACCCATCTCAGGGTCAAAGCCTTCATCCGCCAGAAAATCCAGCGCGGCTTCGCTGGCATGCAGGGTCAGCTCGTATTCCTCCAGGCGTTCGGAGACTTTACGCAGCTCCAGGCTGACAATCTCGCGGATATCCGGACGGTTGAGCGCCCGGAAGACCACCACGGAATCCAGGCGGTTCACGAATTCCGGTCGGAAGTTGCGCTTGAGCGCTTCCATCAGCTTCTTTTTCATGTCTGCGTAGCTGGATTGTTCCTCCAGCGCGCTGTCCACTTCCAGAGAGAAGCCAAGCGAGGACTGGCGTTTGATCAGGTCCGCGCCGATATTGGAGGTCATGATGATGATGGCGTTGCGGAAGTCAACTTTGCGTCCTTTCGCGTCGGAGAGGTGCCCCTCTTCCATGATTTGCAGCAAAAGCTGCAGCGCTTCGGGGTGGGCTTTTTCCACTTCATCGAACACCACGATGCTGTAAGGCTTGCGGCGCAGCGCTTCGGTGAGCTGCCCGGCTTCTTCGTAGCCAACATAACCGGGGGGCGCGCCAACCAGCCTGCTGATGGTGTGCCGTTCCATGAACTCGGACATGTCAATTTGAATCAGGGCTTCTTCGCTGCCGAACAGCATTTCCGCCAGCGCTTTGGTCAGCTCAGTCTTCCCAACGCCGGTGGGGCCAAGGAACATGAACGAACCCACCGGTCTGCGCGGGTTCTTCAGCCCGGCGCGCGCCCGGCGCACCGCTTTGGCAATCGTTTCAATGGCTTCCTGCTGCCCGACGATGCGCTTGGAAAGCTCCTCCTCCATGTTGAGCAGGCGGGCGGATTCCTCGGTCGCGATTTGCGTCAGGGGAATACCGGTCCACATGGAGATAACCTCGCCGATGTCTTCAGCGCTGACGGTCGGCGCGGTTTCCCGGTCCCAGGATTCTTGCATGCCCTGCAGTTTCTCTTCCAGCGCGCTTTGTTGGGCAAGCATCGTTTGCACCGCGTCGTTATCCCCGGCGGCGCGGGCCCCTTTCAGGTCTTTGCGGAGCTCCCGCAAGTCGTTTATCAGGTCCTTGCTGCTTATTGCGGATTCACTTTTGTACATGCGCACGCGCGAAGCGGCTTCATCCACCAAATCGATGGCCTTATCCGGCAGAAAGCGGTCGGTCACGTAGCGGGAAGAAAGCTTGGCAGCGGCTTCCAACGCCTCGTCCGAGATATGCAGGCGGTGGTGCTCTTCGTAATTCGGGCGCAGACCTTTCAAAATCTCAATCGTTTCGTCCAGCGAGGGCTGGTCGACCACGATGGGCTGAAAGCGGCGTTCAAGCGCGGCATCGCTTTCGATATTCTTGCGGTATTCGTTCAGCGTGGTGGCGCCAATTACCTGAAGTTCCCCGCGGGAAAGGGCGGGTTTGAGGATGTTGGCTGCATCCACGGACGAGCCGGCGGAACCGGCCCCCACCAGCATGTGCAGTTCGTCGATGAACACAATCGCGCCGGAGCTTTTCAGTTCGTCAATGACGCGCTTCAGGCGTTCTTCAAACTGACCGCGGTACATCGTGCCGGCTACCAACGAGCCGACGTCCAGCTGAAGCACGCGCTTGTTCAGCAGCAGGCCGGGCACGTCGCCTTCAATGATGCGCTGTGCCAGCCCTTCCACGATGGCGGTCTTGCCAACGCCGGGCTCGCCAATCAGGGCAGGGTTGTTCTTGGTGCGGCGCGCCAAAATCTGGATGACGCGCTCAATTTCCTTCTTGCGCCCGATGACCGGGTCCAGCTTGCCTTCTTCCGCCAGAGCGGTCAGATCGGTCGCCAGCTGGTCCACCAACGGGGTCTTGCCGCTTTCCTTTTCTTTGCGGCGGGAGGACGGCCGGCTCGCGTTGACCGAGCCCTGTTCAAAATCCGGCGGGGGCGCCTGACGGGTATCTTCTTCGCTGTCCTGTCGGGTTTCCGAAATCACCCGGCGCGTCTGCCGGCGAATTTGTTCGGGCGTGGCGCCCAGGCTTTCCAGCACTTTCATGCCTTCGCACACGGGGTGGCGCGCGAGCGCCAGCAGCAGATGCTCTGTGCCGACCGTGGATTGCCCGCTGTCCTTTGCTTCTTCGAGGGCGAGTTCCAGCACGCGCTGGGTATCGCTGCCGAGCACCATGTCCCCGGTGTGGCTTCCGATGCCGGTTTTTTCTTCCACTGCGGCGCGGACGGAATCCAATTCCATCCCAACGTCGCGTAAAACACGATTCGCGATCGTGCCTTCTTCAATCATCAGTCCAAGTAAAAGGTGCTCAGTCCCAATGGTCTGCTTGTGCATCCGCTCAGCTTCTGTCTGAGCATGGGCGAGAACCCGCTTGGCTTTTTGGGTAAAACGATTAATGCCAGCCAAGGCATGCCTCCAGTTGTTTTTTTGGCTCCGAAAAGAACCCCTGCCGTCCCTCCCCGTAGTCTGGATTTCGGCAGGAAGAAATCTTGCGGGTAAGACCTGCGTATATACGCGGTCAAAGTGTTTACAAATTTTTTGATGCTGTCATTTTACCAAATTATCCCCCGGCTTTATTCTCTGTCCAGAGATTATGATGAAACGTTAATATGAACTGGGCCGGCGCGAAGCTATGTTGGACGCTACGCGGTGCTCCGCGCCGGCAAACACAAGGATTAATACATCGGGTTAAAAATCTGACCGCTGTCGATGATGGTCTTCTCCAGAGTATCCAGGTTCAACATTTGCAGGGTGAAGTTCTGATAATAGCCGTTCGCGTCAATTGTGCCACTCGTGTAGAAGATTGAGCGGCCGTCTGGCGTCCAGCCGAAGATGTCGAGGGCATTTATGTCCAGAACCCGGGCTTCTGCCTGGCCTGCCGGCGCGGCGCTGATGCCGTTGGCGGGTAGAATAATCAGCTTATTCCCGCCCTTGCGGTAGGGGGTCCAGTACCCAGTCCAATTTTCGGACGAAGCATACTCAAGCGCGGCGATGAATTCCGAATTTGGAGACCAGCTCATGTCGGTCAAAATTGCTCCGGCATTCTCCGCCCGGTAGCTCAGGCGCGCAGCCTGTTCACCCAGGGCTTTCACGCGGATTTCGCTGGCCCCACCCTCAAAAAGCCGCGAGTCATCCAACTCCGCCAGCCACTTTTCGTTGTCAGAGATTATCGTGTTTCCGCCTTCCTGCGTGTATACCGCGCCAGTCTGGCGGTCGTAGACGAAGAAGGGTACAAAGTCCTCTTCCGGGCCGCAATAAAACGGGTCACCGGTGATGTAACGCCCACTGGGAGAGACCCCCACACCAGTGCTGTTGCCGACACTTGCGACGTCCTGCGGGAGCGGAAATTTATCCACAACGGAGCGCGCGCGCGGATCGTAGACAAGGATATCGACGGCTGTGATATTGGTATTTGGCTCCTGCCAGAAAACGCAGGCGCCGATTTGGCGCGTGACATAGAGAAGGTTGTTCGCATCCCAGCCCAGGATGTTTTCAATGGACAAGAGCCGTGTGTTGCCGTTGGGGATGCGCTCGTAACTGTAGTCCTCGAGGCTCATAACAATGTAATCGCCTGCGCGCTGTTTAAAGGCAGCGAAAGTTCCGGAGGGGGAGAGTTTCGGATGATAGAAATCCCCTTCCAAGCCGCTGGGAGAGCCGCTTCCGGTGAGGGCGAATTTATTCTGAGTATCCAGGTAATAAACCCAGATCGTAGAGTCTTTTGCGTACGCGATGGGTATCGAAGAAATCAGGGTGTCGGTCGGTTCAGGCTCGGTTGGCGTAATCTCCGCGCCTTCTGTTGGCAGCGTACCCGCCGAGGGCAGGGTTGGCGTCAGGTGTTCTTCGCCGGGGGTATCAGAGCGCTGCGGTGCTGTTGCCTCTGGCATTGTCTCCGGAGTTTGAAAAAGCGCGCAGCAGCCAGAAAGCCCCACCACGACTGGCAGGTAAACCAAAAACATTCCTAACCGCCGCATCTGAACCAATCCCTCCTATGAAATGAACGTTTTTGTAACAGGGAGATAGAATGCCTTATCCGCCTGCTGTATTCTATCAAATATTTCTCTCCGAAACTGAAAATTGACGGGAAATGGCGCTTGCGCAGCAGAAAATCCAAAAAGCGCTGCCGGATGCGGGCAGTTGACCAGCGCCCTTTCCACGGCACTCCTGGCGAACTCTTCCTCCGGGAAGCGAACGAGGCTGGCAGCAAGCAGCCCGAGATTGGCAATTAACTCCTGCTGGAGGACGTCTTGAGGGGCGATATATTCCTGCCGATTTCGCGGCGCCAAACCGTCTGGAAGACAACAGAAGCGGATTTATCCACTCCTGGGTTTCATATTAATCCGCGGCCGGGATTAATTTTCCGGCCAGGCTTTGGCGTAGCCTGAGAGGATTCGCTCGCATATCGCGTTAAAGTTTTCGTCCACCTTTTGGCGCGCGGGGTCGAAGCGGTGCCAGGCAATGATTTGCTCCGCCCCGCGGGAAAAGGGTGTGCTGCACACAAAATCCGGCACGACGCGCTTGATTTTGCTGTTATCCAGGATGAAGCTGTGGGCTTTATCCCCCAGCAGGCTTTCGCCCCAGATTGGGTCGTAAGCGGCAATCAGGTCCGAAGGCACATGCACCAGTTTGGGCTGAACACCCGCCGCGGCTGCCAGGATTTCATGGATTTGGTTCCAGGTCAGCCATTCATCGGAAGTGATGTGGTACGCTTCGCCAATCGCGTGGGAATTGCCCATCAAGCCCACAAAGCCCCTGGCGAAATCCGCACTGTGGGTGAGCGTCCAGAGAGAGGTGCCGTCCCCATGCACAATCACGGGCAGACCCCTCAGCATGCGGTCAACGGTGGTCCAATTGCCGTGCACGGGCACGTAAACCTCGCTGTAGGTGTGCGAAGGGCGCACAATTGTGAAGGGGAACTTCTCCTCGCGGTAGGCGCGCCCCAGGCGCGCTTCGCAGGCGGCTTTGTCCCGCGAGTACTGCCAGACTGGGTTATCCAGAATAGCGGCCTCCGTCACCGGCAAAGTGGTGGGCGGGGTCTGGTACGCGGAAGCGGAGCTGATGAAGAGGTACTGCCCGGTGCGCCCGCGGAAAAGCTCCAGGTCGGTTTCGATGTGCTGCGGGGTGAAAGCGATGAAATCCGCCACGACGTCAAAGCGCAGGCTGCCCAGGGCTTCCCGCGCGGCGTTTGGGTCGCGGATGTCCGCAGTCATCACGCGCGCGCCTTCCGGCAGGGTGCGGAGAGACTGCCCGCGGTTGAGCAGATAGAGTTCCACGCCGCGCTCGAGCGCTAATTTTGAGCAAGCGCTGCTAATGTTGCCAGTGCCGCCGATAAACAATGCTTTCATGCGAGCCTCCTCGATGCTTTCTGATCGCCCGGTTAAACTTCCTTCGGGATCGAAGGATTATTCTGCCGTTTCGGCTTGAACGGCTGGCTGCGCGTGCACACGGTTTGCCCACCAGAGCGTGAGCGAGAGCAGCGCGAAGAGCGCCGCCACGATGCTGTACGCCAGTCGGATGCCCACCCTGTCCGAAACGATGCCAAGAACCAGCGGCAGGAACAGAATGGCAGTACCGGTTGCCAGGGTTGCCCGTGCGCCGGCTTTCGCCTTAAGCTCCCCTGCCGAAGCGATCGCAAGCGAAACAATGACCGGGTAAAAGTTTGCCACGCCAAGCCCCAAAAGCGTCAGTCCGATAATGCCCAGCAGCGGGGTGAGGCCGCTCCAGAACAGCGTGAAGCCGAAGATGGCGAGCAAGATGGAACCGCTGAGTAGTTTCATCGGGGACACGCGCTCCAGGAGGCGCGAACCGAAAAAACGACCGACAATCATGCCCGCCATGAACAGGCTTACCGATTGCGTGGCAGTGTTCTTACTGAAACCGAGCACTTTTTCAACAAAATCCGCGCCCCAGTAGATGATGCAGTACTCCACGGCGATGCCCAGCATCAGCGCCAGCCAAAAAATCCAGTAGCGCCCGGGCAGTTTTCCGGAATGTTCGGGCGCGATTTTCTGCACGGAGGCGCCTGCCGGGCTGCCGCTGACGCGTAAGAGCAGCCACAGCCCCAAAACCAACGACGCTGCCGCGACCAGAATCACTGCCGGGCGCCAGCCGAGCGATCTTTGCACCAAAAAGCCGACCAACAGCGGCGCGATGCCGGCAAAGAGGGACGCGATGGTATTGGCTTCCGAGATGCCTACCGGGCTGCGCGCGCCCATTTCTTCATCCAGAATAGCCGGATAAATCGACAAAATCAGCGTTCCGATGCAGCCCATCAGGAAGATGCCAAAAATTGTGACCGCCGGTGCCTGACCGAAAGCCAGAATTATCCCCCCGACGCCCAAACCCAGCGCCCCGAACGCCAGCACCCTCTCGCGCGGAAAGCGCGGAATGAAATACGCGCCGAGCAGGCCAGTGACCAGCACACCCGCCGCGAATGCTGAAAAATGCATGCTGCTGAGCGCATAGCTCATCCCGAATTCGTCTTTCAGGTAATTGGTGACCGGACCCGGAACGTTGAGCATAAAAACATATAAAGACAGCAGCGCGTAAATCAGCCAGGTCTTGCGTGTGCGGGTGATTTGGGTGCGTTGTGATTCCATACTTCTCCGGGGGCGCTCACTCAGAGCGCATATCGTCACCTTTTTCGTTTGTTTCCGTCGCTTTCGGAGCCTGCGGCAGGTCAGAAAGGCTTCGCAATCTGGCTACCAGAACGTACGCGACTGTCGGGAAAACGAGGATATTCAGCATGATGCCAATGCCCAGGGCGAAAGAGGCTCCCTCGCTGCCGTTCAGCCAGAAGCCAATCAGGGAACTGAGCAGCAGGATCAGGGCGGCGCTGATGCCATAAATTAGCAGAACAATCAGGATAATCCTGAGCGCGGAAGGCTTTTTTTGGGGTTGCATGCCGCAATTATAGACGGAATTTTCGGATTGAGCGTCGGGACGGTCTCTACGGCATTTCCGGCGCGCGGGAAAGCCCTACCATCTGTCCGGGTCGTGCTCGCGGTCTTTCGGTTCGCCTTCCAGCTCTTTTTTGTAGTTGTTCTGCCCCCAGCGGTTGGCGTAGCCGCCCCAAAACTTCATCGCGATCAGCAAGCCAGTCATTGGCAGACCCATCGCGCCGAAGAGCAAGCCAGTACCTGCCGCGTTCCAGGCGCTCTGCCAACCCGCCGCGCGGTAGCCGATGATGAAGAAGCTGGCAACCAACAGGAAAGCAAGGATTCCGTACCCGAGTAAGACCCTAAGGATGAATTTTTTCATCTCTGCATTGTTTCCGTCTGATAATCCGGTTCAGCCGTTTTGCTCATACGCCGCGAGCAGCAGCGTTTCCACTTCCGGGGTGATGTCCTCAACGGAAGTCAGACTGAGCTTGTGGGTGGCCTGCCCGGGGGCTTTAGCGGGGCTGAGGAGCGCGCTCGCGGGAGCCGAACTGAAGCGCAAACCAAGGTCCACCCGCTCGCGCGTCGCGGCAGCCACAGCGGCAAACTGGCGTTTGCGTACAAAAGGCGTATAGGTGCCGCGCCCTTCCATGCTCACGTCCGGGCCGAGGCCAAGCAGCAGCGCGCGCAATTTTTCGAAGATGGGCAGCAGCGCGGCTTTATCCCCCGCATATTGGCTCAGGGCGTATTCCTCCTCAGTCGGGCGCTGCCAACCCGCGGCACGCGCGGCCGCATCGGCAATAGCCCACTGGGTGTTTTGCGCGATACCGTGCTCGCTCTTCAGCCATTTGCGCACGCTGTTCTGGTCCAGTGGGTCCGCGCAGTTTGCCAGCACAACTTGCACCCATTCTTCCAGCGTCCTGCCGGTGCGCTCCTGGATGCTTTCAGAAACAGCTGCCATCATATCCTGGGGTGAGTTTAAGGTCATCCGTTTTCTCCTGGTTGTTTCCGTTTCTCTTCAGCCGCCCGCGCGTTCCCAGCCAGGGAAAGGATATTCGCCAGCAATTTTACGGATTGAAAAACTGGTGCGCCTTTCGCGAACATGGCTTGCTACAGGTCTGTGACCAACAGGGCTGCATGCTTGGCGCTGCTGCTCATCGCGGCTCTCCCGCCGTGGGTTCGTTTTCTGGCGGAGTTTCGCGCGTGAGCGCCTGCCCGGAAAGTGTTCTAGAGCCGCGCCGGCGCGCCAATTGAATCACCAACAGGGTCAGTCCGGCTCCCAGCAGAGCGCCGACCGCAGCGGTCAGCAGGGCGCCGCTCTGGTTAGCCTGCCAAAGCGCGGGCAGGGCGGCGATGGGCGCGGCGGTTGGGGTAGGTGAAGGAACAGGCGTGCGGGTTGGGGCGCGCGTAGGCGTTGGGGTCTCGCTGGGCAGAGGCGGCTGGGTGAGGCTGGTTGGCTGCGCGCCCATAGATGTGGGCGCGAGCGGCGGCTGCACGCCCGTGCGGATGACCAGGCGCTGCCCTTCGTAGATGGTGATATCCGCGGCTGCCATTCCGTTCAGGCCGCGGATGTTGTCCATCGTGACCCCGTACGAAATGGCGATGCCCCACAGGCTTTCTCCAGGCGCGACGATGTGGATGATGACGCCTTCCGGATTGGGCGTGTTGGTGATGAGTGGGATGAAAGGCGCCGTGGCCAGGGCGGGTTGCGCGGTCTGCCCCGGCAGCGGGGTGTTTTGCGAAACTGGCGCGCCAGAGCGCACGTTCAGGGTGTAATAGACGTTGCCGTCCGCACCCAAAGCCACACCCGCGCCGGCTGCGCCGCTGGCGTAACCGATCATAGGCTCAAGGTGCCCCCAATCCTGCCAGATTTGGTAAACCGCGGTGTGCGGGTTCATATAGCCCGCGGTGCCCACCGCGATATTCTCTTTCAGTCCAATATCCCAGGCGTAGCTGCCGTCGGAGTGGCGGTGGGTGCTGTTCAGGTTGTCCGCCTGGTATTGCGTGTGCTGTTGGGCGTAATCCATAAGCCAGGAGTCAGTCGTGTAGGGTTCCAGACCCTGGGCAGTCCGCAGCGCGTTCACTTCGGAGAGGATGTCGTATCCGGTTTCCGATTGCGCGAGCGCACTACCCGGACGCAGCAGCGCGCCCAGGAGTAGTACCGGAAGCAGCAAGAAAGCGGATTTTTGGCGGAGAGATTTCATCTTCAGCATTACCTGGAACAGTTCGATTATAGCGCATACGCGTGGCGAATGAAAAAACACAATTTGCTAGGCAATCTACATTTGGAACCAACGGGGAGACAACCTGCCCTTTATTTATCGCTTGATAGCTTGCGATGATGAAGGATTCATCATCGCTAGCCGCCGTTGTAAGAATCAATAAATAGCCAGAAACTTGAGAAGGGGGCACGGCGGAAACCGGAAGCAAGGCTGTCGAAATGTTGTCATCCTGATACCCTAAAAGGCACAGGCAGCCAGTGAAGGACCTATGTTCCTTTTGTCTTGTCATCCTGATACCCTGACGGGTACAGGTCGAAGCGAAGGATCTTTCCCTTGTTCACCGGGATGCCTCGCCCGCCGGTCAACTTTTTTATCATCCTGAGCGCATTCAATTGTCATCCTGATACCCTGACGGGTACAGGTCGAAGCGAAGGATCTTTCCCTCTAATCCAAGATCCTTCGCTTCGCTCAGAGGTTGTGAAAAAATCCTGGCAAATGTTAAAGAATTCCGGTAAGATGGGCGCAAAACAAATTACAACAGGTGAACATGAGCGAAACTCTTTTTACCCTTCCCCAAGAATGCCCT
>JBCFBH010000026.1:7525-24575 GCA_038562595.1 Anaerolineaceae bacterium | reverse complement strand
TCTCAACCCACAAATTTAAATTTGATGATTCAGAGATTATATTGTATAATCATTAATTGCGTAAATTGCGCGATATTTTTTGCCCGGAATGGAGGTGATAGCTGATGGCAAGTGTTACATTGAGATCCAATGAATCGCAGGATTCATTGTTGAAGCGCTTTCGTAAGAAGGTCGTGAAGAGCGGTGTTCTCAGCACCGTGCGCCGCAAACGCTGGTTCATTTCCAAGAGTGAACAGCGGCGTATGGACAAGAAAAAGGCTATTCGTCGCTCCTACCGGAAATCGTACGAATCGTAGCCAACGTTAGAAAGAGGTTTTATGGCAAAAGAAGAAGAGAAGATCACCGTCGACGGAACAATTATCGAAGCCCTGCCGGGCACTCAGTTCCGGGTGCGGCTGGAAAACGGTCACGAAGTGATGGCCTACCTTTCCGGTCGGATGCGCCGATATTACATCCGGATTCTGCTGGGTGACTCCGTGCGGGTGGAGATGTCTCCGTACGACCTTGAGCGCGGACGCATTGTTTACCGCCAGCGCCGCCCGGGATCTTCTGACTTGCAAGAATCGTAATCTTGCCGCCAAAACAGCCCCCTGCTAATCATGGGGGCTGTTTTTTTCACGCGCAGCCTCACCGCTGTTTACCGCATGCCGCCTTCTGAATACCCCGACCCCTACCTTCATATCCGCCGCCTGAACCCCAACAGAGACTTGAACGCCGTAGCAGACCTTGTGGAGGCCGCGTGTGAATTGAAAGACGACCCGGAAGGCGCCTGGATTCTGCGCCAGATGCGCGCCTTCGCCCGGCGCGCCCAAAGCTACCCCGACGTTCTCACCCTGCCCGGCGCCCCGGAAGGTTTTGTGTGGGAAGAAAACGGGAAAATCGTTGGTAATATCAGCTTGGTCAGGCATTTCCAGGCGGATAAGCGTATCGTCCTGATCGCCAACGTGGCTGTAGCGCGGGATTTCCGACGCAGAGGGATAGCCAGCGCGCTCACGCGCCACGCGCTGCGCTATATTGATCAGCTGCCGCGCAGTGAAGTCTGGCTGCAGGTCCGTTCGGAAAACCAGGCTGCCATCCAAATGTATACTCAGCTGGGTTTCGAATTTTTCAGCGCGCTCTCCCAGTGGCGCTATTCCCCCTTCCATCCGTTCCCAGCCGCGCCCCGAGCCAGGCTTCCACACGAGCTGCAGGTCGGCGCCCGCAAGCCCGGGGATTGGAAACTCCAGAAGCAATGGCTCGCGTTGAATTACCCCTTGCAGACCCGCTGGTATCTCAATGTCAACCTGGATTGGTTCTCCCCGTGGAGCTTTTTCGCGCCTTCCGCCTGGAAAAGCCTGCCCGCCCTGCGGCACCTTTCTCTGCGGGAAGGCAAGCAGCTGCTCGCCTCACTCACCTGGCAAAAAACCAGGCTCTCCTCCGACCAGCTTTGGCTGGCGCTGCCAGCAGGACCGGAGGAGGATATGCGCGCCGACTTCCTCCTCAGCGCTGTGCTGAAAGAGCAAGATCCGGTTCGTTCACTTTTGCTGGAGTACCCGCGCGGGCGCGCGCAGTTGGGAATTCAAAGTGCCGGTTTCACGCTCGCGCGAAACCTGGACTGGATGAAACTGAAATACTCCTGACCCCCGAGAGCATGAAGAAGGGCTGCCCGTTGTCCGGGCAGCCCTTCCAGCTGTTTTAGAGTTCCTCGTCCACAATGGTTTCGATGAGATCAAGGAATTCCTGCCATTCTTCCTTGAAGAAATGCAGGGTCACATTGTTGAGCTCAAGGTGATAGGTTGATTCGTCATCCGGCTCATCCGCGCGCCAGGCGAGGTAATTCTCCGTTTCAGCAATGGTCGTGGCGACAGGTTCTTTCTCGTTGTCCATAGTTAGCTCCTTGTAATTTCGTTTCTTTATTATCTCATGAAGCGCCGCCCTGATGCAAGTAAATCGGCGCTTTGGGTATTAATCCGACTTTTTGGGTCCGTCCGAAGAAACCGCTGTCCGTTTGAACACTTTTTGGAAGTTTACTCCGGCTTTTGCGCGCGTCTGTTTATACCACAGAGGGGCCTTCTTTCTCAGGTAACGGATAAAGCGCGTGAACGCGGAATCTTTCCGCTGGCTGGTGTAAGAAATGCCTTCCCATGGGTCCTGATCCGTAAGCTTGTGAAACACATAATGAGCGACAAGCTTGACTGTGGCGAAAACCGGAGCCGCCAAAATAATGCCGATGACGCCCAGCAGCTGCGAGCCAATCAGTGCGGAAATCAACACCGCCCCGGGATGCACCTTGAGGGCGTTTCCCATCACTTTGGGGGTCATTACATTATCCAGGATGTTATCGACCACCAGCGCCACACCCACCACGATAGCTGTATACACCAGCGGCAGCGCGCCAAAAGGCGTCGGTTGGGTAACCAGCGCTACAATTGCGAAGGTCAGCCAGCTGACCCAGGCCCCGACGTATGGAATGAAGCGCCCCAAACCCGCGATGAGCGCCAAACCCAGCGAATAGGGCATTTGCAGCCCGCTCAACAGGATGGAATAGACCAGAATAGCAGTACCCACCACCAGAAATTCACCGCGGATGAAAGCGTTCCAGATGCTGTTAATTTCTTTACCCATGCGCTGGAAATCTTTTTCGTATCCAGGCAGGCTAAAGCTGATTTTTTGGTTCTTGACACCGTCGGTCTCCGAAGTGAAGAAGTATGAAATCAGGTACATCATGAACAAGCGGAAAATCAGGTTCGCGCCGCCGGAGAGAACTTTGCCGATCAGACTGCCTGCCTCTCCCAGGATGGGCTGCACCCGCTCGACCAGGAGCGTGCTCAAATAGGTCGCGGTGAGCTGCGGTACAAGAAAGCTGAAAGGACCCAGCACCACTTCCTGGTTGGACCACCTTTCCAGGTTATTTACCAGCCCGCTCAGCGCGGTGCTCAGGAAGTTAATCAGATTCTGCAGCTGACCAGAGAGCGTGATGCCGCCCCAGGTAAGCAAGCCCAAAATGATGACCGCCATCGATACATACACCAGCGTGGTCGCCAGGCGCCAGCTCAGTTTAAGCCGCTTTTGGACAAGCGTAACAATCGGGGTGAATAAGAAATAAATCAGCAGGGCTGTCAAAATCAAGCTGAGATAGTTCTGAAATTTAATCACAAGTCCGAAGACAAGCAGAATCGCGGCGAAACTGACCGCGAGCTTGGTGTTTTTCGTCCAGCGCGGTGAGACGGTTTTCTCCGCAGAAACCTGCGTGCCGTCTTTCCCGGGTTTGGTGGGTGTAGTCTCAGCCATAAGTGAATTTTAACTGTAATCAGGCGAATATGCAAAGCGCGGTAAAGCTCGAAATTCCGGTTTTGAAGGTAAAATTCAGGCACTCTATAAGCATAAGGATGTTCGCATGAAATATCGCCCCTTCGGCAAATTGGATTGGCAGGTTTCCGCGCTCGGCTTTGGCTGCATGCGCTTTCCCGTTGTGGGCGGCGATAATGCGGCAATCGACGAAGACCTGGCGGCGCTTATGCTTCGCAGTGCGATTGATGGCGGTGTAAATTACATAGACACTGCCTGGTCTTATCACCGCGAACAGAGCGAGACCTTTGTTGGCAGGGTGTTAGCAGGCGGCTACCGAGAGAAGGTGCGTCTGGCCACAAAGATGCCCTCCTGGTTGGTGAACACCCGCGAGGATTTGGACCGTTTTCTGGATGCCCAGCTGGAACGGCTGCAGACTGACCATATTGATTTTTATCTGCTGCACACGCTCAACGCCCACTCATGGGAGAATTACAAGAGGCTGAACGTCTTTGAATGGGCGGAGCGCAAAATGGCGGAAGGTAAATTCCATTACCTGGGTTTTTCATTCCACGACTCTTATGAAGTATTTGAAGATATCTTGAACGGTTACGACAGCTGGACTTTTTGTCAGCTCCAGTACAACTATATGGATATCAACTATCAAGCCGGGCAGAAAGGCCTGCGCGCAGCCGCGGATAAAGGCCTGGCGGTGGTCGTGATGGAGCCGCTGCGCGGCGGCAGGCTGGCCAAGAACCCCCCGCCTCCCGCGGTCGCGGAAGTCTTCAGACGCGCCGCCAGAGATTGGACCCCGGCAGACTGGGCCTTACAGTGGACCTGGAACCAACCTGAGGTCTCGCTGCTGCTTTCCGGGATGAGCACATTGGAACAGGTCGGGCAAAATCTTGTCAGCGCGGACCAATCCAATCCGGGCAGCCTGACCGCTGAAGACCTGGCTGTGGTTGAACAGGCGCGGCTGGCCCGGGAAGCCCTCGCGCCTATCCCCTGCACTCACTGCGAGTACTGTCTGCCCTGCCCCAGCGGTGTGGAGATTCCGTCGGTTTTCGAGATCTATAACGAAGCGTTGATGTATGACGAGCCCCAGCGCGGCCAAAATGCCTACAAGCATGACATCAAAGATGAAAACAAGGCTGACTGCTGCGAGGAATGCGGTACCTGTGAAACGCTTTGCCCACAGCAGATTGAAATCATCTCATGGCTGAAAAAAGCCCACGCGTACCTGACCCCAAACGGGAATTAATTGCGCCCGAGCCTGCCCTTCCAGCCGCGCCTGCCAGCCTATCTGCCCAGGCGCAGCAAAAAGAGCGCGTCTGGTTCGCGGTTTTGGTCTTCAGCGCGTTGATTTTGGGCGCCGGCTTGCTTCTTCTTGCGCCCGCGGGCTTCTGGTCCAAACTCAGCGCGATTGGCTACTCGGTCTGCCATCAGATCCCTGAACGTTCGTTCTTCGCGCACGAACATCAGTTCCCGCTGTGCGCACGCTGCACGGGCATGTACCTGGGCGCGCTGCTCAGCCTTTTGTTTCACTTTTTGCGCGGCAGGCAGCGCGAGTTCCCCCCGCCGGCTGTTCTGCTTGTGTTGGGCTTGCTCTTTCTGGCCTTCGCGCTGGACGGACTGAATTCTTCCGCGCAGTTTTTCTTCCCCCAGTCGACGCTCTATCGAACCACCAACCTCATCCGCCTGATCACTGGCTTTGGCGCGGGCATCTGCATCGGAACGGTGCTTGGCTCGCTGTTCACGCAGTCCATCTGGTCAGACACAGAGCCTGGCGCCGCGCTCGAAAGCTTTCCACGCCTGCTCGGGCTGCTTGGCGCGGCCGCGCTGCTGGGCTGGGCGGTCTATTCCGGTCCGGACTGGCTCAAAATGCCGCTGGCCGTCCTTTCCGCTTTGGCTGTGCCAACCGTTCTCACGCTGGCGTACACTGTGCTCGCGGTGATGCTGCTGAACCGCGCGAACCAACACAAACACTGGCGGGAACTGCGCGTCCCGCTGGCGCTGGGTTTATGCGCAGCGCTTGCGCAAATTCTGCTCATGGACGCTGTGCGGCTCTTGCTCACTGGCAGCTGGGCGGCTGTAAACCTCTGATTATCTACTCCGGCCCCAGGTAGACTTGCTATAATGAATGTAGATGGTCAGTTTTTTTAAACTAATGAGGAAAATATGGGAAATGTTGTCTCTGGTATTTTAGGGGCTTTCGGGCTTTCCGCTTCAGCAGGTCTGAACGCGTATATTCCGCTGCTGGTCGTTTCGCTGTTGGCAAAATTTACCGACCTCATCGCGCTCTCCAAACCGTGGGACGCGCTCACCAGTTGGTGGACTATCGGCGTGCTGGCGGTGCTGGTGTTGGTGGAGGGGGTCGCGGACAAAGTACCCGCGGTGGACCATGTCAATGATGCCATCCAGACCTTCATCCGTCCGACCGCCGGCGCGATTGTCTTTGCCGCCAGCGCGGGCTCGGTGACGGAAGTCAGCCCGGTGCTCTCGCTTATCTGCGGCTTATTGGTGGCCGGCACAGTAAATACAGTCAAGTCCGCGGCGGTACGTCCGCTTATCACCGCGGCAACAGCCGGAGTAGGTGACCCGGTGGTAAGCACAGCGGAAGACGTGGTGGCAGCGCTGATCTCCGTGCTTTCGATCGTGCTGCCCGTTCTGATGCTGATTGTGCTGGTACTGCTCATCTGGTCATTGATTTCGCTGCTTCGCCGGCTGCGAAAACCTGCGCAGGAATATAATCAGGAGTAAGTTAATCGAAAGGAACTATTATGACGACGAACAATCAACTTCCTCAACCTATCACTACGTCTCCCTGGTCAATTGTCAGTCTGATCAGCGGCATTTCAAGCTATCTTTTGCTGCCATTCCTGGGCGGCATCATCGCGCTCATCACGGGCTACGTTGCCAAACAGGAAATTAAGCGCAGCAACGGCGCGCTCAGCGGCAGCGGTATGGCTACCGCGGGCTTATGGCTCGGATGGATTAATATCATCCTGTGCGTACTGGCGGTGATTTTCACCATCCTTCTGGTGGTTGGCATCATCGGCGGCTTCGCTGGCTGGGGTCCGCTTACAGACTGGATTAACAGCTTCTGGTACTAATACCCCCCACAGTACTTTGTTCAGCCTTTCTGGAAAGGAAGGCTGTTCTCTTTAAACAATCGCATTGCTTCTTTCAGCGCCCGCCAACACGCTGTCCGGGTTTGCCAGTCCAAAACCAGCTCTGCGAACTCGTCCTGGTCCAATAATTCCATGCTTCCGTCCGGGTAGACCAACAAATCCAGCGCCAGGTCGCGCCAGCGGATTTCTTGCCCTGTGAAAGTGGCGGGCTTGCAGATATTGCAGTACCAAGCTTTCACCTGTTCGCTGCCCTGTTCGTATACCTGCAGAAGGTTGTACCAGTGCCGTGCCGAGTACCATTCCAGGGCATGGTCGCCGCGCCGGAAATGCAGTTTACCCACCGCCACGCTCCCGATGTTAAAGACACCTTCCACCAGGCGCGTTCCATCCTGCTCGTTAAGCAGCCGCGCGGGGTACGTGAACACCAAATTCCCCTGCGCGTCCAGCTTGGAAACCTGCATCACCGTCATCCCGCCTCCAGGCAGCTTAGCGTATCCGGAGGGAAGCGCACGGTCACATCCGCGCCAACGGTAAGGGGGAAATCTGAATGGATACTGAGAGAATATTCGCCTGCGCGCAGCTCAGTTTGGTACCACTCCCCCATGAACAGGCAGTCCTGCACCCGCGCGGTGAACTGGTTTTCCCCTTCCGGCTGCCCGGCGAGCACCCGCGCATCCTGCGGGCGCAGCAAGAGCAGGACGCTTGTGCCCAGCCGCGGCTGCCGCGCGCAAACGCTCACCTGGAAGCTCCCCAGTGCGGTACCTACACGCAGGGGTTCCTGGCCTATCACCACGCCGGAAATCAGACTGCCCAGCCCCAAAAATCCAGCCGCCCAGGCATTCACAGGCTGCCCAAAGAGTTCCGCGCTGCTGCCGGCCTGCACAATCCTGCCCTCGTGCAGCAGCATGAGGGTATCTGCCAGACCAAAAGCTTCTTCGCGGTCGTGCGTCACGTAAATCGTTGGTTTGCGGCTTTCGTGTAGAATCAAGCGCAGTTCTCCGATGAGCTGTTTGCGCAAGGCATGGTCAAGCGCTCCCAGGGGTTCATCCAGCATCAGCAGGCGCGGGTCCGGCGCCAGCGCCCGCGCAAGCGCCACGCGCTGCTGCTCCCCGCCCGAAAGCTCGGTGACCGCTCTGCCCTCAAAGCCTTCCATGCGCACCATCGCCAGAGCGGCGCGGGTACGCGCCTCTACCTCTGCCCGGGGTAAGCCCTGCATGCGCAGCCCAAATGCGACGTTCGCTTGCACGGTGCGGTGCGGAAACAGCGCGTAGTCCTGAAACATCAGCCCGAAACCGCGCTTGTGCGCCGGCACCGAGTTGATTTCTTTGCCGTCCCACCACAGCGAGCCGCCTTCAGCCTCTTCCAATCCGGCGATGATGCGCAGCAAAGTGCTCTTCCCGCTGCCGGATTCCCCCAGAAGGCAAACGGTCTCGCCGGCGTTTACTGAAAAAGAAAGGCCATCCAGCAGGGGTTTCCCTTCGTAGCTTTTATGGACATCCCTGACTTCCAGCATCAGAACAACTCCTCGCCCGGGAGGCGCCCTTTTTCGATGACCAGGCTGCCAGCCGCACATACCAGCAATAAAATCGTGGACATCGCCAGCGCCTGCCCATAGTTCAGCGCGCCCGGCTGGGAAATGTAGCGGTAAATTGCCACGGGGATGGTTGGGTTTTGGCCGGTGCTCAAAAAGCTTGACGCGCCAAACTCACCGAGCGAGACGGTGAACGCGAACACCATGCTCACCAGCAGCGAGCGCCGCATCACCGGCAAATCCACCTCACGGAAAACGCGCGCCCAGCCCGCGCCCAGCGTGGCCGCCGCCTGCCGCAAGCTCTCTGGGATGCCCTGCAGGGCTGGCAGCAGTGTGCGGACGACCAGGGGCAGCGCCACGAGCGCGTGCGCGAAGGGAATCAGCATCGAAAAGCTGAGCGCGTCCCACGGCGCCCGACGGAATACAATCACAAAGCCCAATCCAAGCGTCACTGCGCTGGCGCCCAGGGGCAGGATGAACAGAGGCTCCAGCCAGCGGCTCAGCCTGCCGGAAAAATGCAGCGCGTAGCTGGTCAGCAAACCCAAAAGATTGGCAATCAACATCGCCGCTGCGGCATAAAGCAGCGAATTGCGCACGGCGGCGGCAGGCGGAACGTAAAATATCGAGCCGCTGGTGTTGCGGAACAGCTCACGGTAATAACGCAGAGTAAATCCAGTCTGCAGCTCTCCGCGCGCGCCGCGGTCCGCTTCCAGGTTAACCACACTGCGCGAGACCAGGCTGAGCAGCGGCAGCACCGTCAGGGCGATGAGCGCCAGCGCGACGACCAGCGTGAACGCTTTTTCCGCGCGGGTTTTTGGCCGGCGCAGGTTAGCGCGCTCAGCGCTCAGCGCGGCCTTGCCGTAACGCGGCAGGCTGACGCGGTTGTGCAGCCAGGCGACCAGCAGCGTGAACGCGAGCTGCACCACCGAGAGCAAGCCTGCCAGCGGAAGGTTGAACAGGTACAGCGCCTGGGTGTAAATTTCCACTTCCAGCGTGGCAAAGCGCGGCCCGCCGAGCATAAGCACGACCCCAAAGCTGGTGAAGTCAAACAGGAAGACCAGCAGGCTGGCTCCGCCGATGGACGGCAGCAGCAGGGGCAGGGTCACCTCCCAAAAGGTACGCCAGCCATTTGCACCCAACATCTGCGCTGCCTGCGTCAATTTGCGGTCCAGCCGGCTCCAGGCGCTGCCCACAATGCGAATGATTACAGAGCTGTTGTAAAACACATGCGCCAGCAGGATAGCGGGCAGGCTGTCCAGCATGCGCACAGGCGGCTCAGATAAATTCAACAGCGCCATCAGCCCCAGGTTCAGCCAGCCGCGCGGACCCAACAAGCTGTTGAAACATACCGCCACCACCACGGTCGGGAGGATAAACGGCAGCAGCGCGGTGGTCCGCAGAAATTTGCGTCCGGGGAACTCAAAATGCGAGAAAAGGTAAGCCGCGGGCAAACCCACCGCCAGCGTCAGGAGCGTGGAGAGCAGGGCTTGCCAAAGCGTGAACCCAAAGGTATCGGCAACCAGGTCAAGTTGTATCCCCTGCGCCTCCCCGGCAAGCTGCGCTGAAAACGCCAGCCGCAGAATTGCCGCCAGCGGCTGGTAGAGAAACACCAGCAGAAAAGCCGCCGGCAGCAGCCAGAGCAGGAGCCTCCACCAAATCGCGCCGCGCTTAGCCTTCATTCAGCTCATTTCAACATCAGGTCGGTCCAGTCGCGCAGCCAGGCGTCCCGCTGCGCCGCAATGACCTGGGGGTCCAGGCTGGCAGGTTTGGCGGGCACGGCGCTCGCGCGCGTGAATTCTTCGGGCAGGGCCGCGCTCGGCAGCACCGGAAAAACGAACATTTGCAGCGGCACGTCTTCCTGAAACGGTTTGCTCAGCATGAAGTCGATGAGTTTTTCCGCCAGTGCGCGCTTGGGGCTGCCTTTTAGAATGCCGGCGAACTCAATTTGGCGCCAGCAAGTGCCGTCCGCCACAATCGAACCGGTTGGCGATTCCTCAAGCGGCGTTTCTGCGTAAATCAGCTCCGCCGCCGGGCTGGTAGCGTACGAAACGACCATCGGCTGGCTTCCACGCCCGGACGAAGCCGAAAAGTTGGTGTAATAGGCGGTCTCCCAATCCGAAACGACCACGACGCCGTTATCCCTGAGTGCTTGCCACCAAGTTTGCCAGCCGCTCTCCCCAAATTCCGCCACGCTCGCCAGGAAGAAGGACAGCCCGGGCGAGGAAGTGGCCGGGTTCTCGACGACCAGCAGCCCTTCGTAGATGGGCATGGTCAGGTCTGCCAAAGACTGCGGCAGCGGCAGGCTTTTACTTACAAACCAAGCCTTATCGTAGTTGATGCACACGTCGCCGTAATCAATCGGCAAGGCGCGATTTTGTGGGTCGAGCTTGAAGTTTGCCGGGATTTCCGCCAGCGCGGGGGCAGCATAAGGCTCAAACAAGTCGTTTTCCAGCGCGCGGGAGAGGAAAGTGTTGTCCAGTCCGAAAAACACATCCGCTTCCGGCGTACCAGCGAGGCTGGTGAGGATCAACCGGTTTAATGCCGCTCCGGCATCCCCACCTTTGACAAATTGAACTTTGACCTTGTTCTCGCTTTCAAACTGCGCAATTACTTCCGCGCTGACCGCGAACGAATCGTGCGTCATCACGATAAGCTCTTCTGCCGCTTCCTCCTGGACAGGCGCCGTTGGGGTCTGCACGCCGCAGGCGGTCACTAAAACCAGCAGGAGTAGCCCTGCGAATATTGCTTTCTTTTTCATCATTCTTCCTCCAGAGTGGAATTCTCCAGGCGCTTATGGATGACCAGCAGCGCGCCCCCGCCGTGCGAGACCTGAAACTCGCTGCCAGTGCACAGGTTGCTGACCCCACGGGTTTGCCAGGGCAGCAGGCTCTCCCCCCTCAATGGATACTCCAGACCTGCAGTGCTGATGTTGTGCGCCGGACCGTTCCACGGCAGCAGCGAGACGATATCGCCCGCCTGACAAGCCGACTTGCCTTCGCCGCCCGCCAAAAACACTTCCGTCTCGCCGTCATCAAAGCGCAGCTTGGTTCCACCTAAATCGGGTCGGGAAAGCAGCGCCAGGTTGCCCAGGCTGTGGTCCAGCCTGCCGCCCAGGCCGAAGGCAATCACAATGTCCTGATATCCCCGCGCCAGCGCCGCATCCAAGGCCAGTTCCAGGTCGGTCTGGTCTTTTTGGCTGGGGTAGCGCAGGATTTCCACCCCCTCCAGACGGCAATCCTCCAGCTCACCCGCGCTGAGCGAGTCGAAATCCCCCACCAGCAGATGCGGATGTAAACCCAGTCCGCGCAGATGGCGCAGTCCGCCGTCCACCGCGATGAGGTAATCATCCTTTAGCAGCCGCAGTTTACGTGGTCTGCGGGCTTCCCCATTGGCAAAGAGCAGCGCTCTCGTTTGCGTAACCATCAAAAAACACCCTTCTGCCTTGGGAGGGTGTCTGAAGCGCGTTCATTCCCTCCGCCGGCATTATCCGGATCAGGTTCTGCGGGTCAGAAGCTAACTGCTTCCCTCTCAGCCTGAAAAACAGGCTCCCCGTGTGCTTACACAAACATTTTACCACCAATTCCAGCTTGGTCGCGCTCTGTAATGCCTCCTGCAGCGGCGCGGCAAAGACTGGAGCGTGAGCAGGGTCAAGCGCTCAGTTTTCTTGATATAATCCCACAGCAGGCTTGCAGGTTAAGCCTGGAGAATCTCCGCCGTGGAAACGATTGATTTATGGAAGTAAACGCCGCCAGCATAAACAAAAGCCCCCGACTCTCCGCCTTTGCGCGCAAGCATTGGTTCCCGCTGTTCCTTTTATTGCTCACCATTCTCACTTATGGGCTGCTGACATACCGGCAGGGCTTTTATCTGGATGATTGGTACATCATTCTCTTCAAAGAAAAGCTGGGCAACGAAGGCTTTTTGCTCTATTTCTCCAAAGACCGGCCTTTCCTCTCCTATCCCTATGTGGCGCTGATGGCGCTCTTCGGCGAATCAGCCGTGAGCTGGGCGATTTTCGCGCTCGTCATGCGCTGGCTGACCACCTGCACCTTCTGGCAGCTGCTGAATAAGCTCTTCCCTGAGAAAAAGAAGCTCTGGATTTGGGCAGCGGTGCTTTTCGCGGTCTATCCGGGTTTCAAGTTCCACTGGTTCGCGATTATGTACGCCTTCGCGTACATCTTCCTGACCTTTTACTTCCTGTCGTTCTTCAGCATGGCCAAAGCCTTGGAAAACACGTCCACACCAACGCGCTACGGCTTGTGGACGCTGCTTGGTCTGGTTTTTCTTTTAATCGGGATTGTCCCGCAGGAGTATTTTTTTGGCATGGAGCTTTTCCGCCCGGTGCTGCTGTGGATTCTGATGAAACGCGCGTACCCCGAAAACCGCAAAGCCGTCCTGCGCAAGACTATCCTGCACTGGCTTCCGTACCTGGCGCTTGTCGTGGGCTTTACAGCGTACCGCATCCTGCAAAGCAGCACCTATGCCTACCAGGTCGGCATTCTGGACCAGCTTGCCGCCGCGCCGCTGGCGACCCTGCTTGAGTTGGCGAAAAAGGCTGTGCTCTCCGTTGCCGACGCGCTCGCCTTCTCCTGGTGGAAAGCTTTCAAATTGGTGGCGCAAAACCGCTTCCTGCCCGGGGCTATTCCGCTGCTGGCAGTAGTCCTTTCCGGGCTGGCGCTGCTGCTTGTGGGGCTCTTCCCCCGTAAAAATGGCGAAACGCTCCCATTCCGAGAACGGGAGGGCTGGCACCTGATGCTGGCCGGTCTGTTCTTGTGCTTTGTTTCCCTCATCCCGTTCTATGCAGGCGGCTTTGAGGTCTCCTCCGACTTTCCCTGGAACCGCTTTATGCTGGCGCTAACCCCCGGCGTGGCGATCTTTCTGACGGGCGCGCTGGAACAGGTGTTCCGCTCGGACCGACTGAAGGTGGTGCTGCTGGCGCTGGTGTGTTCGGTAGCAATCGGCTCGCAGTACCTCACCTCGCTCGATTTCGTGAAGAACTGGGAACGGCAGAAAGATTTCTTCTGGCAGCTTAGCTGGCGCGCGCCCGGGCTTGAACCCGGCACCGCGCTGGTCACTTCCGAGATTTCTTTCGGCAAGTATTTCAGCGGCACTGCCCTGAATGGACCGCTCAACCTGATTTACTCCCCAACGGACAACAGCGAGAACATCAACAATATCATCCTGCTGCTGGACGGACCTCAAAAGGAATATGTGCCCGAATACGTCGCGGGTATCCCAATTGACTATAACCTGCGCGGTCTGCAGTTTACCGGCAATACGGACAAACTCCTGGTTTTCTCCATGCCCGATAACAATTGCCTGCGCGTCCTCTCCCCTACCGAAATCCCCGATGGGGATGTTTCCATTAGAAAGCCGAGCTTGTGGCAGGGTCTCCCGGCGCTTTCCAGGCTCGATACGATTATTACCGACCCCGCCCAGGCAGCGCTGCCCCCGGAACGTTTTTTTGGTCCCGAAGATCGTAATCAATGGTGTTATTATTTTGAGAAAGCGGACCTGGCGCGCCAGAAGCAGGATTGGGCGGCGGTCATCCAGCTTTACGACGATGCGCTCAAGCTGGACCTGGGTCCCAACGCCGCCTCTGAATACGTACCGCTCTTCGAAGCCTTTCTGCGCTCAGACCAGGTGGAGAAAGCCTACCAGCTTCACAGCCAGCTGTTCGACTGGTTCCCGGGCGACCGCGCCCATTGGTGCGCGCTGTTTTGGGATGTGCTGGCAGGCGTCGACGTGAGCCTGGCAGACCAGGCGCTGGTGACGGAGATGCTCACGCGGGAAGGCTGCCGCTGAGAACCAACAGGAGGAGAAACACGTTTCCATGGAAACTGATAATCTGAAACCAAGCTGCTCTGTAGTCATCCCCGTCTACAACAGCGAGCGCAGTTTGCCGCTGTTGGTGGAAAGGTTGCACGCCGAGCTTCCCAAGCTCTGTTCGGAATATGAAATCATCCTGGTGAATGACGACAGCCGCGACGGCAGTTGGACCGCCATTCAAGCGCTTTGCGCTGCCAGCCCGCGCGTGTTGGGGGTGGACCTGATGCGCAACTTTGGCCAGCACAACGCCCTGCTGTGCGGTATCCGCCAGGCGCGTTACGAGCTCATCCTCACCATGGATGATGACCTGCAGCACCCACCCGAAGAAGCGTACAAGCTGTTCGCCAGGCTCGCCGAGGGTTTTGATGTGGTCTACGGCGCGCCAGCCGTTGAAAAACACGGCTTCTGGCGGGATTTATCCTCCCGATTGATAAAGAAGCTGCTGCACCGGCTGATGAGCATCAAAAGCGCGGCAACGGTCTCGGCCTTCCGCCTTTTCCGCGCTGAGATTTGCGAGGCTTTCGCGGATTATAAAGGCGCCTTCGTTTCTATTGACGTGCTGCTCAGTTGGGGAACCACGCGTTTTGCGTCCGTGCTTGTGAATCACCAGGAGCGCGAACACGGGAAATCGAATTACAGCTTTAAGAAGCTTATGAACCACGCCCTCACGCTGATTACCGGTTTCAGCAACGCGCCGCTGCGCTTTGCCAGCATCACCGGTTTTGTCTTCACCGCTTTTGGGTTCATCGTCCTGCTGTACGTGCTCATCAGCTACATCGTGCGCGGCGGCAGCCTGCCGGGTTTTCCATTTTTAGCCTCTATCATTTCTATTTTCTCCGGTGTGCAGCTGTTCGCCTTGGGGATTTTTGGCGAGTACCTGGGCAGAATGTTTACCCGCACGCTGAACAAACCGGTCTACACCGTGCGTCAGATGCTTAACGAACCCGGGCATGCTGGCAAACCGGAGGAGCAGGCGTGAATGCGCCCGCGGAACTCTCGCCGCTGGACGAAACCCGCTTTGGGGTGAAGTCCGCGCGCGCCCGCGAGGTGAGCGCCGCGAGCCTGCCCTCCGTGCTGGATTTCTGCGCTGCCAACCAGGTGGAATTCCTGGTTGCCCGCTGCGCCACCACGGATATTAGCGCGGTCCACGCGTTGGAATTCGCCGGCTTTCATCTGATGGATACGCTGCTCTACCTGCGCTTTGACCTGAAAACGACCCGCATCCCGCCTGAGGAAAGCGGCGTCCGCATCCGTCCAGCCCGCCCGGACGAGGCCGACCAGGTGGGCGCGCTGGCATTTTCCGCTTTCGAGAACTTCCATGGACATTACCACGCCGACCCACGCCTGGACCCTCGCAAAAGCACGGAGGTATACGTCTCCTGGGCGCAGCGCTGCTGCACAGAGCCCGATGCTGCCAGCCTGGTACTGGTGGCGGAAGCGGAGAACAAGCTGGTAGGTTTCCGCGCGCTGAGGGTCAATTCTCCCACGCAGGGGGAATTCATCCTGGCGGGCGTGGATCCGGAGTATCAGCGCCGCGGCATCTACCGCGCCTTCATCGTGGAAGGCTTGCAGTGGTTCCGGGAGCGCGGTCTGGAAGAAGTGCTGAACTCCACGCATGTAGCCAATGTGGCGGTGCAGCGCGCTTGCGCGCGCGCAGGCTTCGAGCCGGCATATTCCTGGTACACTTTCCATAAGTGGTTCAGTTGAACATTTTTAGTTGATATTCATGAGCGTGAGCACGTCAAAAGCCATGCCCAGCTGCCGAAACCAGATTGCAGAACAGAGTAAACTATGAGTAAGATTCCCTTCAACAAACCCCCTTTTCTTGGCAATGAGTTCGAATATATGCGCGCGGCCATCAACAGCGGGCACATCTCCGGCGACGGAGACTTCACCAGGCGCTGCAGCGCCGCGCTCGAACAGATCATCGGCGCGCAAAAAGTTCTGCTGACCACCTCTTGCACGCACGCGCTGGAAATGGCGGCGCTTCTGCTGGAGATTAAACCCGGCGACGAGGTCATTTTCCCCTCCTTCACCTTCGTCTCCACGGTGAACGCGTTCGTGCTGCGCGGCGCGAAACCGGTTTTCGCGGATATCCACCCGGACACGCTGAACCTGGATGAAAGCCAGCTGGAACGCCTGCTCAGCCCAAAGACCCGCGCGGTGGTGCCGGTGCACTATGCCGGCGTGGGCTGCGAGATGGACGCCATTCTCGGCTTTGCCGCCCAACACGGGCTGGCGGTTGTGGAAGATAATGCCCACGGGCTGACCGGCACGTACAAGGGCAAAGCCCTGGGCAGCTTCGGCTGTATGGCCACCCAAAGCTTCCATGAAACCAAAAACTTTTCCTGCGGGGAGGGCGGCGCGCTGGTTATAAACGACCCCAGCTACAGCGACCGCGCGGAGATTATCCGCGAAAAAGGCACCAACCGCAGCCGCTTCTTCCGCGGCATGGTCGACAAATACACCTGGGTGGACATCGGCTCCAGCTACCTGCCTTCGGACATGCTGGCGGCGTACCTGTTCGCCCAGCTGGAACAGTGGCAAAGCATTCAGGCGCGCCGCAAGCAGCTGTGGGAAAAGTACGACCGCGCCCTGCGGGATTGGACCGCGCGCAACGGCGTCCGGCAGCCCTTCATCCCCCCGGACCGCGGGCAGACCTACCACATGTACTATCTACTGTTCCCCACGCTCGCCCAACGCCAGGCTTTTATTGCCCGCCTGAAAGAGCAGGAAATCCTGTCCGTCTTCCATTACCTGCCGCTGCACTTATCCGATATGGGTTTGCGCTTTGGCGGAAAGGTTGGGGACTGCCCGGTCACGGAGCGTATCAGCGACCAGCTGGTGCGCCTGCCGCTGTTTTATAACCTGGAGGATGAAGAGCAGGACCGTGTAATTGAGGCTATCCTCAGTCATACGGTGTGAGCGCGGACGCGCGGGTCAGCCCCTTTGCTGTCATTCTGATGCCCTGAAGGGTATAGGCAGATCATTAATTGTCATTCTGATGCCCTGAAGGGTATAAGTAAATCATTAATTGTCATTCTGATGCCCTGAAGGGTACAAGTCAATCATTAAATGTCATTCTGAACGAAGTGAAGAATCTTACCCCCCAATCCAACAGCAAGACCCTTCGCTTGCGCTCAGGGTGACAAGCTCTTTGTCATTCTGATTCCCTGAAGGGCATAGGCAGATCATTAATTGTCATTCTGATGCCCTGAAGGGTACAAGTCGAAGTGAAGAATCTTACCAGTGAAGAATCTAACCCCCAATCCAACAGCAAGACCCTTCGCTT
>JBCFBH010000026.1:0-7425 GCA_038562595.1 Anaerolineaceae bacterium | reverse complement strand
CCCTGAAGGGCATAGGCAGATCATTAATTGTCATTCTGATGCCCTGAAGGGTACAAGTCGAAGTGAAGAATCTTACCAGTGAAGAATCTAACCCCCAATCCAACAGCAAGACCCTTCGCTTGCGCTTGTCATTCTGATGCCCTGAAGGGCACAAGTCAATCATTAAATGTCATTCTGAACGAAGTGAAGAATCTTACCCCCCAATCCAACAGCAAGACCCTTCGCTTGCGCTTGTCATTCTGATGCCCTGAAGGGTATAAGTAAATAATTAATTGTCATTCTGAACGAAGTGAAGAATCTTACCAGTGAAGAATCTTACTTCCCAATCCAACAGCAAGACCCTTCGCTTGCGCTCAGGGTGACAAGCTCTTTGTCATTCTGATTCCCTGAAGGGCATAAGTAAATCCTTAATTGTCATTCTGAACGAAGTGAAGAATCTAACCCCCAATCCAACAGCAAGACCCTTCGCTTGCGCTCAGGGTGACAAGTTTCCTATCATTCTGATGCCCTGAAGGGTACAAGTCAAAGTGAAGAATCTTACCCCCCAATCCCACAGCAAGACCCTTCGCTTGCGCTCAGGGTCAGAAGCCTCTTTGCACAAAGGTCATCCCGTCAAATCAGGACAAACCTTACCAACTGGTCGGCTTTTCTGTTTAGGAATCCGCTATAATTATCCATGATCACCCAAAAAGAAAGGAAAATATGAAAACGATTCGTTTGCCACTTGCCATACTTTTGGCTCTGTCACTCTTGCTCAGCCCGGCAGCTTCGCTGGCCCAGAGCAGCCCGTCTTCAGTGCCATCCTCCCCCCCCTCAGCCCTCACCCTGGCCGAGGTTAATTGGTGCGTCGCGGGCTCCATGAACGACTGGAACAATTCCTCCGACCCGATGTACGACGACGGCACCCACGGCGACCTGCTTGCCGGGGATGGCGTCTATTCCCTCTCGCTAAGCATCGCCTTGCCTGTCACCCATACATGGAAGGCGGTGGAATGCGGTAATTGGGGCAACACGCATCCAACCAACAATTCCTGGTTCACCGCCAGCGCTGCCAACCAAGCAGTGACTTTCACCCTGGACACCAACGATTACAGCGCCAACGCAGGAATGGTATTGCTGCCCGCAATAAACATTGTTAACGTCAGCGGCGATTCTCTCCCGACCAGTTTCACCGCGGTGGGTGACTTTCAGGGCTGGAATTACGCCGACCCCAACACACTGATGGTGGACATGGGCAATGGCTATTACCGCCTGGTATACACCATCCCGAGCGCGGGCAGCTACATCGGCAAAGTGGTCGCGACAGGCAGCTGGAATGGTTTTGGCGCGGATGGTCGCTCCACCAATGCTGCCAACATCAGCTTCAGCACTACAACGGCGGACCAACAGGTAGTCTTCCTGTTGGACAGCTACACCGGTCGGCTCCTGATCCAACCCGCCGCGAGCAGCTCCGGCACCTGGTGCGCGGCTGGCGGCTTCAATGGCTGGACCGCTAATGACAAACCCCTTTACGATGACGGCACCAATGGCGACCTGTTGGGCGGCGACGGCATCTTTACGGCAGATGTCACTATCCCTACAGCCGGACGCAATGAATGGAAAGTGACCAACTGCACCTGGGACGTCACATATCCGGCTTCCAACTCCTGGCTCAACACCAGCGCGGCAGACCAGGTCGTCAAGTTAAGTTTCGATACCAACGACCACAGCGAGGATGCCGGGTGGGAAATGGTTCCGACGGTCAATATTGTTCACGCCTGGGATTCCAGCAGCAGCTTCACGGCGGCTGGCAGCTTCCAGGGTTGGGAAAATGCCAATCCAGCCACAGCCCTTACTGCGCTGGGCTACGACCTTTACCGCCTGGACGCTCCCATCGCCACCGCCGGTGATTATCTATACAAAGTTGTCACAACAGGTTCATGGGACGCAATCGGGTTGGATAACCGCTCGATTAATGCGGATAACATTCCATTTACGACGCACACGGACGGAGACAGCGTGCCCTTCCTGCTGGATTACCGCAGCGGACGGGTCGGCGCTTTTCCGCCCCCTGCCGGCGAACCCCCTCTACCCGGGCATGACAACGAAGTCTGGTGGGACTACCTTGGTCACGACAGCCGCGACACGCTCTACAGCGCCCCCGGCGGACCAGTGACCACCGGGACAGCGGTAACGCTGCGCCTGCGCGCCGCCCAGGGCGACCTTACCGCCGCCAAGCTGCGCCTCTATAACGACCGCACCAATGTGCAGTCCATCCTGCCAATGTCCGTTGCCTACAGCGACGGCACCTACGACTGGTGGGAAATCACTATTCCAGCCAGCCCCGACCCGACTGTCTACTGGTACCGCTTTATCGCCATCGACGGCACCGATACCGACTATTACGAAGACGATGCCGCCCGTACCATGGGCTGGGGGCAGACCTTTGACGAAACGCAAGACTATTCCTACCAGCTTACTGTTTACGCCGCGGACTTCCAGACCCCGGACTGGATAAAGGATGCCATCGTCTACCAGGTCTTCCCGGACCGCTTCAGGGATGGCGACACGGCCAATAACAAACCCGCTGGCACCTTCTTCTACAACGAACCGGGCGGCACGGTTTACCGCTCGCTGACGGAAGAATGGAACACCCCCATTTGCGACCCCAGAGAAGCCGGCGAATGCGCTGGCACCTACAGCAAAAACTTCTACGGCGGCGACCTGACTGGTTTGATATCCAAACTGGATTATCTGCAAGAACTGGGCGTCAACACCATTTACCTCAACCCGATTTTTGAATCGCCTTCGAACCACGGCTACGACACCAGCGATTACATGACCATCAACCCCATGTTCGGCGAGCCGGCGGAGTTCTTTGCCCTGGTGACCGCGCTGAACAACCGCGGCATGCACCTGATTTTGGATGGCGTGTTCAATCACGTCTCGTCCGACAGCCTCTACTTTGACCGCTACAGCAATTTTGACGAAATTGGCGCGTGTGAGAGCAATACCTCGCCTTACCGCGCCTGGTTCTACTTCACCGACGTCCCGGCTGGTACTGGCCCCTGCGTGGGTGCGGATGGCACACCCGCCGGTGCTAATTACGAGTCCTGGTGGGGCTACGACAGCCTGCCCAAGCTCAACTCCGCCAACCCCGAAGTACGCGCTTTGATTTGGGAATACGAGAGCGACGCGCTTGCCACTGTGGCCGGCTACTACATGCAGTATGCTGACGGCTGGCGCCTGGACGTGGGCGCGGACGTAGACCCCGGTACGATTAACGACCCCAGCAACGATTATTGGGAGGGCTTCCGCAATACCGTTAAGTTTGTAAACCCGGAAGGCTACATCACCGGCGAGGAATGGGGAATTGCCAACAGCTGGCTGCTGGGCGGCGAGTGGGACGCGGTCATGAACTATCAGTTCAGCTCGGCCGTCCTCTCGCTCTGGCGCGACAGCGCCTTTACCGATAACGACCACAACTCCGGTTCTTCGGCCGGCGAATTGACGCCCCTCAGCATGAGCCAGTTCGACGAGCGCATGCAAAACCTGATGGAACGCTATGCCCCCGAAGTGCTGTCAGCCATGCTGAACCTCTTCGGCAGCCACGATACCAGCCGCGCGCTCTTCATGCTCGACCACAATACCTACCAGAACGACCCCAGCCTCTACCAGAACCCTGATTATGACTGGAGCGACGCGATTAGCAGGCTGAAAGGCGCGGTGGCGGTGCAAATGACCATGCCCGGCGCGCCGACCATTTATTACGGCGACGAAGTCGGCCTGGTCGGTCCGATGGCGTACTCGGGCGGAAAATGGGAAGATGACCCCTATAACCGCCAGCCATTCCCCTGGTTGGACGCGAGCGGAACGCCATTCTATACCCACCTGCAAACCCAGGATGGTCAGGATGCAATCTACAATTATTACGCTGCCCTTACCGGCGAGCGCAACATGCATCCCGCCCTGCGCACTGGCGACTACCGCACCCTGCTGGTTTACGATTCCCAGCAGCTTTATGCCTACGGGCGTAACCTTCCGGGCGAGGACTCGGCAGTGGTGTTGATTAACCGCAATAACAACCCGCAAGCCATTGACCTGGATGTCTCGGGTTACCTGCCTATCGGCACAACCTATCGGGACGTGCTCTCCACCGCCACCTATACCGTTAACAGCGAAGGCAAATTGTTCGCTGTGAGCGCGCCCGCTAACGGCGCGGCGGTATTGGTGCGGACCAACGAACAGATTGCCCCGCCCGACCCGGTGGAATTAAGCGCTGTCACCAACGGCACTGAAGTAACCCTGACATGGACGAGCTCCGCGGATGCAACGGATTACCTGGTCTACCGTTCTTACCTGCGCGGCGGTGGATACGAACTGCGCGGCGAAACGCCCGCCACAAGCTACACCGATTACAGCCAGGTCAGCGGTCAGCGGGTCTATTACATCGTGGTAGCCCGGGACGTCCCGCACGGCTTGATCAGCGTGGATTCGAACGAGGTCAGCGCGCTGCCCGCCTATAATATTGACTGGGCGAACCTGCAGTGGCCGTTCACCATCAGCCACACCATTGGCAGCACTCCGACCGAGAACATCTACGGTCAGGTCTACATCGCAGATGTTAGCTCCGCACCTGGCGCTACGCCCGGCCTTCGTGCCCAGGTCGGTTACGGTCCCAACGAAAGCGATCCACGCGACCATGCGGAATGGATCTGGTTTGATGCTGCTTTCAGCGGTCAGGTCGGAAATAATGATGAATTTGTGGGCGCGCTTTTGCCCGAAGCGGTGGGGGAGTACGACTATGTCTACCGCTACTCGACGGACGGCGCTGCTTCCTGGGTGTATGCCTATGAAGGGGGTTTGGTGAGCGACCCCTACGTGCCCGCGAACGCCGGCGACCTGACGGTTACACCCTCCGCGGATGTGACCCCGCCTTCGGCGCCGGTGTTATCAGTGGACGACTGGAGTGCCGCGCACATCGCGCTTGCCTGGACGGAAGCCAGCGATGACGTTGCGATTTACGGGTATGACCTCTACCGCTCCACGGACGGCGTGAGCTTTGCCAAGCTCGCCCGCGTTCTCGCGCCAGAGCTCAGCTACAGTGATGAAAGCGTCGAAACCGGGCAGATGTACTACTACAAGGTCAAAGCTGTGGATACCAGCTTCAACTTCAGCGACTTTTCCAACATTGTCAGCCAGACGGCCGAAGCAAAATTGGTGGCTGTCACGTTTGAGGTGACCGTACCCGATTACACGCCAGGGACCGTCTACCTGACGCGCTTTATCAACCCCAACGGTACTGTGGGCGATTGGAGCCCGGCTGCCACTGCCCTCTCGCCGCTCAGCAGCACGCTGTGGACCGGCACTTTCGACATCCTGGACGGCACGCAATTCGAGTTCAAGTTCACGCGCGGCAGCTGGGAAACGGTCATCAAGGGCGCTGGCAATGAAGAATTGCCCAATCTTTCCCTGAGCGTTGATTATGGAGCGGATGGCACGCAGCTGTATGCATACACCGTCCTGAACTGGCGCGACCCGATAGTGGTCAGCGTCTCACCGCTGGATGGAACAACAGGCGTCTCTCCATACACGAACTTGATGGTCAGATGGTCGCAACCCATGCCGGATGATGCCTGCCCGGAACTCAAATTCGGAAACGCGGTGATTGAGGGAACTTGCAGTTACGACTCTAACACCTGGACGCACACTTTCACGCCCAACAGTTCGCTTCCCGGGATGGGCTTGCTCACAGGCTTAGTCACTGGCAAAGTGGATAGCGGCGGAGACGCGCAGCAAGTGCCGTTCTCCTGGCAGTTCGCCACAGATTATTACTACTCCAGACTGCCGATTCTTTTCAGATAATTCTTTTTAGGATTAAAAAAGAGCAGTTGGGAATTAACCCAACTGCTCTTTTTTTATGAAGGAATCGAAGAGGTGAGACTTTTAGCTGCCATGTTTTCGGTGAACCTTGTTCTTGTATGATTTCCTGACCATGCAAGGAATGTGACCGCAGGTCTCCATTGGGTAATTGTAAAAGTTGGTAATCTAAGGTTAAACACCCTTTCGCCATACTACCAGAAGGCTTTTCACGGAATAGTCCGCAAGAACAAAGCAACCACACGCATTGTCACCCTGAGCGCAGCGAAGAGACTTGTTCGTGTCCTTAAAGATTCCTTGTCTTCCACTGAATGCCTTCCCGGCGGCGTTAGCAAAAAAAGGAGACCCAAAGGTCAAGTGCCTCGCGCGCTTGGGAGACCGGCGAGAACAACCTCCCCTTCTTGTCACCCTGAGCGCAGCGAAGGGTCTTGTTTGTGTCTCAAAAGCGATAATTTCTTATACGGCCTGTTTTGTTGGCGGCTTGGGATAAATCCGGAGACCAATGGGGCAAGGACCCCGCGAACTTGGGAGACCGGCGGGAACAAGGTCTCTTCGCATGCACCTGCCTCCAAGCATAGGGAGCGGGATGGCCTCACCCCGTGTAAGAAAGCAAAAAGCAACCTCACGGTGGCAATTATTAAATGAAAAGTCTCTTGGCAATAACCTACTTCTGCCGCTGGAGGCGGCGTGCAACCCAAGTACCATCGCTGGTTAATACTAAAATGACACCCGAAGTATGAGTGGCAATTATTAAATGAAAAGTCTCTTGGCAATGAGCTACTCCTGCCGCTGGAGGCGGCGTGCAACCCAAGTACCATCGCTGGTTAATACTAAAATGACACCCGAAGTATGAGTGGCAATAATTAAATGAAAAGTCTCACGGGCACAGACCTACCTCCGACTGTAGGGAGTGGGATGCCCTCACCCTGTGTAAGAAAGTAAAAAGCCACCTCACGGTGGCATTATATTAAATGAAAAGTCTCTTGGCAATGACCTACTCTCCCAGGGGGCTGCCCCCCAAGTACCATCAGCGCTGGCGACCTTAACTTCCGGGTTCGGGATGTTACCGGGTGTACCTTCGCCGCTCCAATCACCAAGAGACAAATTTCTTTGTCCATCTGAATAACATTTGTAGTAAATAACGACTTTTCGAAAAAGCACCGAGTTCTCCACATCACGGGGAAGCACTCGATCATTAGTACAGCTTAGCTCAACGCATTACTGCGCTTACACAATCTGCCTATCAAGCAGGTAGTCTACCTGCGATCTTACTCCCTTAACGGGAATATAGAAATCTAATCTTGAGGCGAGTTTCCCACTTAGATGCTTTCAGCGGTTATCTCTGCCAGACGTAGCTACCCAGCTATGCCGTTGGCACGACAGCTGGCACACCAGAGGTCTGTCCACTCCGGTCCTCTCGTACTAGGAGCAGCTCCTCTCAAATTTCTTACGCCCACAGTGGATAGAGACCGACCTGTCTCACGACGGTCTGAACCCAGCTCGCGTACCGCTTTAACGGGCGAACAGCCCGACCCTTGGGACCTTATCCAGCCCCAGGATGCGATG
>JBCFBH010000106.1:0-2882 GCA_038562595.1 Anaerolineaceae bacterium | reverse complement strand
AGGTAAATCGCGGGGCCTTGGTCCAGGCGGGTATTGTAGCGCGTGTTTTCGCCGTCCTCATCATACGAAGGCAAGTCATTGGCGGGCGTGGAATCCACCGCGATGCCGATTTGTGGGTCAAACCGATAAGCAGCCACCCGCGCTCCGCGCAAACCCACTTCTTCCTGTACGGTAAAGGCTGCCAGCAAGTCAATATTCTCCGGCGCGCCGCGCAAGAGTTCAATCAGGTTGAACACGCCCAGCCGGTTATCCAGCGCCTTGGCACGGATGCTCGGCCCAATTTCGCTAAAGCGGGTGGCAAAGCCAGCCCGGTCTCCCACCTTCGCCAGAGCCGCGCCGTCCGGTCCTAAATCTATGCGCAGCTCCGCTGCCTTGAGCGTGCTCTTGCGCTCCTCGGGCGTGGTCAGGTGAATTGCTTTCGCGCCAATGACTCCAGGAATATGCTCCCGCCCGACAATCACCGGCTTGCCCACCAATTGGCGTTCATCAATGCCGCCCACAATCGAGAAGCCGAACTGTCCGTCGCCGTCATTTTGCGTGAGCATAAAACCAACTTCATCCATATGCGCGGCAATCATCACCCGCAGCTTATCCTGCCCGGAGCCGAAGCGCGCAGCCAGGACGTTCCCCATCGCGTCCACCTCCACCTGCGGGCACAAGGGCTTCACTTCGCGCAGGACGATTTCGCGCACTTCCTGTTCATCGCCGGAAACTGCCAGTGCGTTGCACAGCTCAGCCAGCAATTCGGTCTGTCTTTTTCCAATCCGTTTCGGGCTGCTTTGGGTTGTCTTATTCCTCGGGCTCATGTTCACTTCCATTCCAGAGTCTGCATAAAATCCAGCGGCAGAGCGCTGATAAATTCCGCCATCAAGCGCCCCGCGCGGCGCACATCCTTCAGAGAAACCGTCTCCACCGGCGTGTGCATATAGCGCAGCGGGATGCCAATCAGCAGGCAGGGAATGCCAGACTGGACGACTTGAATGGCGTAAGCATCTGTGCCGGTCATGCCTGGCGCTGCCTCGCGCGTGTAGGGGATGTCCAGTTCGTCCGCTGTTTTGGTAAGCGCGGCGTACAGCGCAGGATGGATATTAGGTCCCCACGCCAGAGTCACACCTTCTCCCAACGGGAAGCTGCGCCAATCGCCGCTGCCCGCGCTTTTGGCGAAGGTGACGTCAATCGCGATGGCAAAATCGGGCTGAACTTCGACCGGGGAGGTAAACGCGCCGGTGACGCCGATTTCTTCCTGGCTGGACGCTACCGCCCATACGTCCCAGGCGTGCTTTCGGCGGGAAAGGATATCCAGACAGTGCGTCACAGCGGCCACAGACACGCGATTATCCAGGGTGTGCCCTGCCAGCGCGCTTTCGCCTAATTCAATCGGTTCCTGTGCAAAGGAGACGACATCGCCCACGCGCACCAGTTTTTCCACATCCCCGGGGCGTAAGCCGGTGTCAATCAGCAGATACGGAAGCGCCACCACCCCGCTGCCAGCTTCGGGGGGCAGAAGGTGCGCGGGCGGCATCACTACCATCGCCGGTAGGTTCTGCCTGCCGTGCACAGTGACCATTTGGCCGGGCAGAATGCGGGCATCAATCCCGCCAACCTGCGTGAAGCGCAAAAAGCCCTCCACGATGCCGGTCACCATCAACCCGATGGCGTCCATGTGCGCGGAAAGCATTACGCGCGGTCGGGGTTCGGGTCCGTCACCGGTTTTGAGGGCGTGTAAACTGCCTACCCGGCTGACCGAGATTTCCTCGCACAAAGGCTGCCAGGCAGCCCGGATAATATCGCGGATGGGGTCTTCGTAGCCCGAAAGCCCGGGCGCGGACAACATTTGTTTCAGATGTGGAAGCAAGTCAATAGTCATAGCGCTCTCTTAAGATGGTTTACGGCTCAGAACCGGTAGGGGTCACTTCCGGACCAGGAGTATCCGTGCTGACGGGCGTTTCAGTCTGCTCCGGGGTGCTTGTGGGGGTCTGCGTGGGTGTGGGCGTGCGCGTCAGCGTAGGGGTAAGGGTTTGCGTGATGGTAGGGGTGATTGTTGACGTGCGCGTGAGGTATGGCGTCAGCGTGATGGTGGCTGTGCGCGTGATAGTCGGTGAGCTCACCGGCGTGGGGGTGGAGGCAAACGGACCGCGGTTGATACGCAGGAGCACAATCCCGAGAATATAGCACGGGATGGTGATCAGGATCATCAGGATTAGCATATAGCGCGTCCGGGTTCGCCTGGAAAGCGTGTCCAATTTATGCTCCGGGTCAGCCAAAACTTGGAAGCGTGGGGCTGACGTGCTGTTAATAATACCATCAGCAGGCAAAAAATTTCTGAATTGCGCTATAATAGATACAGTCGCCACGGAAATGCGATAGAAGCATCGAGTGTAGTAGAAGGAGGCATTCAATGGCTAGTAAAGATAAAGCCGGGAAAGAAGAACGGAAGAAACCCAAGATGGATATCAAGGAAAAGCGCAAAGCCAAGATTGAGAAGAAAAAGGCTGGAACGGTCATTTCGACCAACGCTTAGACCCAAGCAACCAGGACTCCAGGCATCTACAAAGGTGCCTGGTTTTTTTATACCCTGGCGTATGGGTTTTGCCCCCGAAGGAGATCTGCAATCTTTGAACAGGAGCCTGAAAAACTGGGAGTGGGTCGATAACAACATTTGCCCACACCGCGCTCTGGACAATCTGACCCCGAAATAGTATATTCAACGTTAGCACCCTGGCCTGATCCCAGAATCGTCTCATATGGTTTGAACCCATTCATCCATGCCAGCGAGAAGGCAAAACAGCGGGAACGGTACCTGACGATCTGGGAAACGCTGTGCCAGCAAGGGATGAACCGGGAAGAAGCGAGCAAAATAGTAGGGGTGTCGCGAGCAAGCT
>JBCFBH010000025.1:0-25385 GCA_038562595.1 Anaerolineaceae bacterium | reverse complement strand
AAAAAGAGGCTGCCTTGTCAAAATCGAAGGCAACCTCTGACTGTCGGGGCGGGCGGATTTGGACCGCCGACCTCACGGTCCCGAACCGTGCGCTCTATCCGGGCTGAGCCACGCCCCGCAGGATTGGTATTATACCATTTCTACATTTTCCGGCAAGCCGAAAAACGCGCCAAAATTCCCGCATTTTTACATTTTTTCTACATTAAGTTCAACAGCAAGCCTGTCCTGTGGAGGCAAGCAAAACCCATTGTTGTCCATCGTAATTACCAGTTTTTTTATATCGCGCCAGTCCGCCCAAACTGCCGTTCCAGCAGCGCGGCGCTCAGGTGAATCATCGTCGGCCTGCCGTGCGGGCAGGTACGCGGCGACTGGCTGGCTTCCAGGTTCAGCAGCAGCGCTTTCTGCTCGCTTTCCGAAAGGATTTTTCCGGCTTTGACTGCCAGGCGTTTGCACACCCTTCCAGCAATTTTGGCTTCAATTTCCGCGGCAAGGGGTTCCTCATCTTCTTCAAAGTCCTCCACCAGCGCCTGCAGCACCGCTTTTGGGTCGCCCGAAGCGAAAACAGCCGGTACAGACCGCACAAGAAATGCATTCGGGCCAAATTCCTCGACCTCAAATCCCAATTCCCGCAGGACGGGCAGCTGAGTAGCGAGTGTTTGCGCCTTTTCCGCCGGGAATTCCACAGCTGCCGGCTGAATCAACGCCTGTACAGGGACCGCAGAGGCACGGTACTGCGCCATCAACTGGTCAAATAGCACGCGCTCGTGCGCGGCGTGCTGGTCAATCAAGTACAGCCCATCCGGACCTTCGGCAATCAAGTATGTGGCTGCCACCTGCCCGATCAGGCGCAGGAGCGGCAAACGTTCCATCGGCAAATAGCTTTGCGGGTGAGCGGATTCTGGCGCCGTATCCACTCCTGCCCACGCTCCGCCTGCACCAGACGGGGCAAAATCCGTCCCGATTGTCTCTACTCCGCCCTGCCTCCCCCACAAATTCACCGATTGGATTTCCGGGAGAGGAGAATACGCCAGCAATCCCCGTCGAATTGCCCGCTGCAGCGCGCTGAAAACCTGGTCCGAATCCCGAAAGCGCACTTCCGCCTTGGAGGGATGCACGTTCACGTCCACCCGCGCGGCAGGGAGCTTGACAAACAATACCGCCACAGGATAGCGCCCGACCATCAGCAAGGTGTTGTAGGCTTTGATCACCGCCGCGGTAAGCGCTGAGTCCTGTACCCATCGTCCGTTCACAAAAAAGGTGATGTCTTTCCTGTTCGAGCGGTTAAGTGAAAGGCTGCTGACGAAGCCGTTGATTTCGATTTCTCGTTCAGAGAAGGCAATCGGCAGCAGCTGCTTGCTGTCCTGTGCGCCAAAAAGCTCCTGCAGGATTTCCATCTGGCTGCCGCTGCCCGTTGCCTTAAATACCGTGCGCTGGTCCTGGATGAGGCTCCAGCGGATGTGCGGGTATGCCAGCGCGTAGCGTGTCACCAACCCGGTTATCTGACGGTTTTCCGTGCTGTCCGACTTCAGGAATTTCATGCGAGCAGGCACGTTGAAGAACAGGTCTTCCACCCTTACCTCACTGCCAGTGGGAGCAGGCACCAAGCCCGACGCTCCCACAACCCCGCCGTCCACGCGGATACGGTATCCCGCCAGCTGCGCCTCGGGCTTGGAGGTAATCGTCAGGCGCGAGACGGAGCCAATGGATGCCAGCGCTTCACCCCGGAAGCCAAGCGTGTGGATTTCAAACAGGTCCTCGGCGGACTGCAATTTGCTTGTGGCGTGTCTGGCTAATGCCAGAGGCAGTTCGTCTGCCGGAATGCCGGAGCCGTTATCCGCCACCGTGATTAAGCGTTTGCCTGCTTCACTTGTTTCAATCGAAATGGAGGTAGCCCCAGCGTCAATCGCGTTTTCAATCAATTCTTTCACGGCGGAAGCGGGGCGTTCAACCACTTCACCCGCGGCAATCTGGGATGCAATCGTTTCGGGAAGAATTCTGATAGTCATCTTATTTTATCCTGCCGGAATTATACCTTCCCGTCCAATGGTTAAAGCTCGTGACCTGATATTTCAGTTAAAATAGACCCATCATGGAAATTACTGAGCATATCAACGGCATCCTGAACACCCTGCCTGAAAAACCTGGCTGCTATCTGATGAAAGACGCCGCGGGCACAATCATCTACGTCGGGAAAGCCATCAACCTGAAAAATCGTGTGCGCTCTTACTTCCACGAGTCCGCTGATCATGCCTACAAGACCAGGCAGATGGTGCGCAAAATCGCGGATATCGACATCATCGTGGTTAATTCAGAACTTGAAGCGCTAATCCTTGAAATGAACCTGATCAAGGAACACCGCCCCTTTTACAATGTGCGCCTGAAGGATGACAAGCGTTACCCTTACATCAAGGTCCACTGGGCGGATGACTTCCCTAAAGTGACTGTCACCCGCCTGATGGTGGAAGACGGCTCGCGTTACTTCGGCCCGTATACTTCCGTTTGGGCAGTGCACCAGACTCTGGACATCCTTCGGAAGATATTCCCCTACCTGACCTGCGCCCGGGAAATCACCGGGAAAGACGCGCGCCCCTGCCTTTACTACGATATTAAGCTTTGCTCCGGACCTTGCATCGGGGCAATCGACAAGGCCTCCTACCGCCAGATGATTGACGACCTATGCAAATTTCTGGAGGGCAGAACCGAACCGGTGGTGAAGCGTCTGCAGGAAGAAATGCTGGCAGCCTCTGAAAGCATGAACTACGAACGCGCGGCGGCACTGCGCGACCAGATCCAGAGCATCGAACATGTGGTCGAGCGTCAAAAGATCATTTCCGACAATCAGAAAGACACCGATATCATCGCGTTGGCGCGCACAAACGGCGAAGCCTGCGTGCAGATATTCTTCGTGCGCTCCGGCAAGCTGATCGGGCGCGAGTACTTCATTCTGGAAGGCACGGAAGACGAGAAGAACGAAGCCATCCTGAAGGAATTCATCAAGCAATTCTACTCACAAGCGGCTTTCATTCCCAACCGCGTGCTGCTGCCAACCGAAGTTGAAGAAGCCCGCATCATCAAAGAATGGCTGAATACGCGGCGTGGTGGTGAGAAAATCGAAATCCAGGTGCCAAAACGCGGTAAAAACAAAGACCTGGTAGACATGGTGACAGAAAACGCAGTTGAAACCCTTAAAGCGCTGGAAACACGCTGGAAAGCGGACAAAGATCGTCAACACCAGGCACTCGCGGAATTGCAAACCGCGCTGAAGTTGTCCGAGCCCCCCAATCGGATCGAATGCTACGACATCTCGAATACCATGGGCACCGCCAGCGTGGGCAGTATGGTGGTGTTCGAACAGGGCGTGCCAAACAAAAAGCTTTATCGGCGCTTTAACATCCGTAACGTGGAAGGACCGGATGATTTTGCGTCGATGGAAGAAGTGCTGCGCCGGCGCTTCAGCCATTATCACAGCGCTCAAGCCGAGAAAGATCTGCCCGGGAAAACGCCGGACTTATCCTTCGGCATCCTTCCTGACCTGCTGATCGTAGACGGTGGCAAAGGCCAGCTGGGGCGCGCGCTAAAAGTGATCAGCGAGCAAAAATTGGACGGCCGCTTCGCGCTCGTTGGTCTCGCCAAGCAGGAAGAGGAGCTCTTCTTACCCGGTCAAAGCGATTCGGTGCGCCTGGAAGAGCGGTCGCAGGGTCTCTATCTCGTTCAACGCATCCGGGATGAAGCCCACCGCTTCGCGATTACCGCGCACCGCAACCGGCGTGGTAAAATCGGTCTGATGTCTCGCCTGGATACCATTCCCGGGCTCGGACCTGCGCGCAGAAAAGAACTGATCCTGCGTTTCGGCTCAATCGAAGCCATCCTGGCTGCCAAACCCGAAGAAATCGCCGGGATAAAAGGCATCAGTCTGGAACTGGCGCGTCAAATCAAAGCACAATTGGAGTAATATGGCAAAAAGACATTCACAAGCTAATTCTTCCCGCATCGTCATGGCAGTCCTCGCGCTCACCATTATCCTTGCCATGGTTTTGTCGCTGGTCCGCTTCTAAGTCAGGCGATTATGGATAAATTTGATCGGGCTGGAGCGGAATTCATCCGGAATTCCTGCTACAGCCATATGGAACTGACGCCTGAAAAGCAAGGCGCTCCGTTTCCCGATTATATACAGCCCAACTTGCCGGAGTCTGAACTTATTCTTCTTCCTGATCCAGCCGCAATTGAGCCTGGGCATAGCGACTTGCGCCTGGTGATCGAACAGCGCCGCTCCGTGCGGCACTACGACGAGAGCGCGCTGCTCAGTCTGGAGCACTTATCTCTTCTACTTTGGCTCACCCAGGGCGTGAAGAAGCTCTCGGAAAGGACGGGCATGTCGCTGCGTACGGTACCATCTGCCGGCGCGCGCCACCCTTTCGAAACTTTTCTGGCAGTCCGGCGCGTGGAAAGCCTTACGGCTGGCGTGTATCAATTCGTCGCGCAAAAACACGCCCTCCTGCCAATCATCACAGGCGAAGAAATCCTCGGGCAAATTAGCGCGGCCACCGGCGATCAAGCCCAGGTTCTGACGGCTGCCGTCACCTTCATCTGGGCAGCCCTGCCCTACCGCAGCAGCTACCGCTACGGCGCGCGCGCCTACCGCTATCTCTTCCTGGATGCCGGGCATGTCTGTCAAAACCTGCATCTTGCCGCGGAGAGCCTCGGATGCGGGGTGTGCGCGATTGGCGCCTTCGATGATGAAGCTGTGAATGCCGCCCTCAATCTGGATGGGCAGGAGCAATTCGTGATTTATATGGCTTCGCTGGGCAAAAAAGCCGCTTAATCCAGCCCTATGCACACCACGCATCCCTTTATCGTCCTCATCTGTGCAAATACAGAATGGAGCTCGATTTTGGACTTGATGCGTCCGGAGGCGGTCAAAGCCACGCCGTTCGGAGGGATTTTCCCAACGCAGCTTGGTCAGCACAGCCTATTCTTCGCACACAGCGGCTGGGGTAAGACCGCTACTGCGGCAGCCTGCCAGCACCTGATAGACTGCTATCATCCCCGCCTGATGATTAACCTCGGCACCTGCGGCGGCCTTGAAGGCTACGCCCAAATCGGTGAAACGCTCCTGGCAGAGGAGACCGCGATGTACGATATTGTCGAGAGCATGTCGGATTACGCCGCGGCATTGGAGCGCTACCGCGTCCGCGCGGACCTGAGCTGGCTGCCTGCCGCGCTCCCGTCAGGCGTACGCAAAGCGCGTATCGTCTCAGCCGACCAGGATATTCAGACTCAGAATTTTGAACTGATTGCGGATTATTTTCAAGCTCCGGCCGCGGACTGGGAATCAGCAGCCTTCGCCTGGACCGCCGCGAAAAACCATACCCCCTGGCTTATTCTGCGGGGCGTCAGTGACTTGGTTAGCAAGGATAAAGCGGAAGCCTATCAAAATGTGGAGCTGTGGCGGCAACGCACTGCGGAAATCATGGCAAAGCTTGCGGGCTTGCTGCCCTGGTTCCTCGACCACTTTCCCGTACTACCGGACTCAAATTAAGCAGCGCTCTGCTCCAGGCGGGCGCGTTCCTCTTCCACAATGCTGTGATCCAGTTTCTTCACCAGCGGCTGGGGTTGGTTGAACGGCTTACCGCCAGCCAGTTCCGAGGGCTGCCACAAATCGTTCCCGCTGCCGCTCAAGGAATCCGCGGGGAAATATTCCAGGATTTCGTGCGCGCCAAGACTATCTTCCACGCTGCGGGTGGCTTGGCTGCCAAACAACGGCTGCCGGTAACCCAGGATCTGATGCAAAACTTCGGAGGTATACGGGATAAACGGCGCAAACATCAGTTTCAGCCAGTCGATTGCCTGAATAGCAGTAAAGACGGATTTGGCAGCCTCAGCTTTGTCAGTTTTGATTTCAAACCAGGGCGCGTGCACATCCAGGTACTTATTGACCTCTGTTGCCAGGCTCATCACTTCCCCAAGCGCGTCGCGCAGCTGCACGCGCTCCATCTTCGCCGAGACGCTCTCAAAACCCGCCCGGATGGTTTCAAGCAGCGCGCGGTCGCCAGCGCGCAGCTCATCCGGCTGCGGGATGACACCCTCCCAATGTTTGTAGGTGAATGCCAGGACGCGATTCACCAGGTTGCCCCAGGTGGCAACCAGTTCATTGTTGTTGCGCTGGTAAAACTCTTCCCAATCCCAATCAGTATCCCGGCTTTCCGGCATAGCGGTGGTCAGGTAGTAGCGCAGCGAGTCGGGGTCATAGCGCTCGAGGAAATCCAGACCCCAGACTGCCCAGTTCTTGCTGCCGCTGATTTTGCGGCCTTCCAGGTTCATGAACTCATTCGCGGGCACGTCGTACGGCAGTACGAGCGGCTGCGGCTCCTCCGCGCCAAAAGCTTTATCAATGCCGTCGCGGAAGCCGATTAGTTCTGCCGGCCAGATGACGGCGTGGAAAGGAATGTTGTCCTTTCCGATGTAGTAAAAAGTTTTCGCTTTTTGGTTAACCCACCAATCCCGCCAGGCAGCTTCGCTGCCGGAGAGCCGCGACCATTCAATTGAAGCGGAAAGGTAGCCGATTACCGCCTCAAACCATACGTATAAGCATTTGCCCTGCCAGCCCTCCAGCGGGACAGGAATACCCCAATCCAGGTCCCGGGTAATCGGCCGGCCTTTCAAGCCGTCTGTCAGGATTTGCCCAAGGGACTGGCGGACTACATTCGGCCGCCAATAGGATTCGCGAGCTTTAAGAAAAGCAACGATTTCCGGCTCCAGGCTGGAAAGGTCCAGGTAAAAATGCTCGGTTTCTTTCAGTATAGGTGTGGAGCCATCCACTTTTGAGCGCGGATTCAGCAGAAGTTCAGCTTCCAGCATGTGTCCGCATCTTTCACATTGGTCTGAGCGCGCGTCGGGATTACCGCAAATGTAGCAAGTGCCCTCCACGTAGCGGTCTGGCAAAAAGCGTTTCTGCGCCGTGGAATACCACTGTTTTTCCCTGGCGGTGTACAAAAAGCCGTTCTCTTTGAGCGTGGTAAAGGCCAATTGGGAAACCTGAAAGTGATTTTCAGTATGCGTGCTGGTAAACAGGTCGTAAGTCAGACCAAGTTTTTGGAACAATTCCAAAAATCTGGCGTGGTTGGCGCGGTAAACTTCCAATGGTGTGGTGCCGAGCGCGTCCGCTTTGACCGTTATAGGGGTGCCGTGAGAATCCGACCCTGAGACCATGAGCACATTGCGGCCGCGCATGCGATGGTAGCGCGCGCAGATATCCGCGGGCAGATAAGAGCCGGTCAGGTTACCGACGTGGATATCGGCGTTCGCGTACGGCCAGGCAACTGCAATCAAAATGTTTTCTGTCATGGTCATTCCTCCGGAGAAAATGCGAGAAAATTTTATCATGAAACCAAAGCGCCCAAGCTTGGGCGCTCGGGAAATCTGTGCGTTACTTGTGACTGAGAGCGAGCCTAAGACTCGTCAGGCAGGAAGATACGGCTGTCGGTGTGAGAACACTCAGCCAGGTTCAGGTTTTGCCCGCATTCAACACAGACACCTTTGCAATCCGGTTTGCACAGGTGGTTGATGGGAATTTCCAAAAGCAGGTAGTCCCGGAAGATGTCCGCAAGGTCGATGTACCCGTCCATCGGCACCAGTTGGTCCGTTTCCTCCTGGGTGCGCTCAGGGAAGTAAAACAGCTCCTCAAACTTGGTCGCCACCGGCATGCTGCTCTCAGTGAGGCAGCGCACGCATTGCGCCTGGACATCGCCGCTGAGCTCAGTCTGCAGCAGCAATCCTTCCCGCGTGCGGGAGAAGCGATAGGCTGCCTGGAACTTGAGGACGTTCAGGTCCGGTTCGAGGAATATTTCGGGGAATTCTGCGTGAAAATCACGGGAGAAACCAATCGGCTTATTAAAGAAAAATCCGACATTCGCGCGTAAAGAGTAATGTAGTTTTTCCATTGGCAAAGTACAATTCCTAAGTGATAACGGCATTATAACATGCCCCTATTTACTGCATTGGAGAAGCTTAGACGAATGAAAGACCTGCTGCTTGCGACCACCAACACCGGGAAGATTCTGGAAATCAAGGCCATCTTAGCTGGCCTTCCACTGCGTTTACTCACCCCGCTGGAGATTGACCTGCGCCTTTCTGTTCCCGAAGAAAGCGAAAGCTATGCCGGAAACGCGTCCCTGAAGGCTTCGGCCTACGCGCTCGCCGCAGGGCTGCCAACCCTGGCGGATGATTCCGGGCTGGAAGTTGAAGCCCTGGGTGGTGAACCCGGCGTTCATTCCCACCGCTATTCTCCTATGGCGTCGGCTTCAGATCGCGACCGCTGCCTTTACTTGTTGGAAAAATTGAGGGGGATTCCGCGCCCCTGGAAAGCGCGCTTCGTTTGCGCGGTGGTGGTTTGCAGCCCCTCCGGTGAGCTGCTGCGTGCCTGGGGAGAATGCCCCGGGGAAATCATCCCGGAATTTCGCGGTTCAAATGGGTTTGGTTATGACCCCTTGTTTCTGGTAGATGGCACCCAAAAAACGATGGCTGAACTGCCGGATGAGGAAAAGAACCAGCTCAGCCACCGCGCGCGGGCTTTGCAGGCAGCGCTGCCTGGCTTGATTGAATTCGCAGGCAAGTAGACCGGGTTTACCAACGGTTAAAATGCACCTTAGCCGGGTCGTAGCGGTCTTCGGGCTGGGAAGTCCGCGCTGGATGCCCGACCGCGACCACTCCGAGCGGTCGCACAGTTGCGGGCAAACCCACCAAAGCTGAAAAGTCCGCCATGCGTTTGGCATCCGGGCAAATGCCCAGCCAAACCGCCCCCAGACCAATACCATGGGCAGCTAACAGAATATTTTCGGTCGCAGCGGCGCAGTCCTGCTGCCAAAACCCGCCCGTCTCCCCTTCAACACTTTGCCCGCAAACAAGAATGCCGAGCGCGGCTTCTTTCATCATCCCGGACCAGGGATGAATGGAGGGAATCCTATCCAGCAAAATACGGTCGTTGATAACAATAAATCGCCACGGTTGGACGTTATCCGCTGAAGGCGCTTGCATGCCCGCCCGAAGCAAAGTTTCAAGGTCGCTGTCAGAAACAGGCTCCGGCGTAAAGCGTCGCACGCTTCTTCTGGTGAAAATTGTTGTGAGAAGTTCCATCCCGCCCCCTTTGAAATTTACAGTTTGTACCCAAAACGCCGCAATAAAGCTTTCCGCGCGGCGATATCCTCTTCAGTTTCCATGCCAAGCGGCGGTTGACCATCGATGACCCCCAGAATCCCGCGTCCCTGCTCTGTCACGGCAATGAGCACTTCCGTGGGGTTGGCAGTCGCGCAAAAGACACGGCAGACTTCGGGTACCTGCTTAACAGCATTGAGCACATTTACCGGGTAGAACCCCTCAGCCAGGAACAGGATAAAGCAGTGCCCCGCTCCGAGCGCCAGGGCGTTTTCCCGCGCAAGCTGCAGCATGGCTTCGTCAGTTCCGCTCCAGCGCACCAGGCGGGGATTGGACGCTTCGCAAAAAGCCAGCCCAAAGCGGATGCCGGGCACGGCAGTCACCAGCGCCTCGTGAATGTCCTCAACCGTTTTGATGAAATGCGACTGACCAAGGATAAAGTTAATTTCTTCTGGTTTTTGAATCCGAACAACTTCGATGTTCATGCTAACCTCCGGGCTTATAGGCTGCATTTTAACATAATACGCTTTTGGAATGCATATCAGGCTAATTAGGGTAAAATCGTAGTGTGTCTGGATATCGCAGGGGTTTCTTATTGCTTTTTCTCATTTTGTGCCTGCTGCTTTCCGCTTGCGCGGCGCAGACAGCGGCCCGGCCTTCCGCCCTGCCTGCCGGGGTAACCCCAACTCCTTTCCTGTCTACTTCCACTCCCATGCCGACTTTCACCCCCACAGCTGCGCCGCTGGGCAGCCCCCAAAACCCCGTCGTCATGGCGCTGCTCGGCGCGGAGCCGGACAGCGTGCAAATAAGCCGGCTGGACGGTCTGAGCGCGCAGCTCTCCGGATTTTTGGGGCTTTCTGTAGTTGGGAAAACATACCCGGATTACATCAGCCTGGAAACTGCCCTGCAAAAGCAGGAAGTCCATCTGGCCTGGCTTAATCCGATTGAATACATGCTGGCATCCGATAAAGGCTTGCTCAGTTCGCAGTTGGTTGCCAATCACCTGGGCGTGACCGCATACGGCGTGCAGTTCCTGGGTCACAAAGACGCCAACCTATCCCGGTATTACGACGCGGGAACCAACCTGGCGACTGCCCCTGCCTCCACCGCGCTTGTTCAGTTTGCGGGTCTGACGCCATGCCTTACCAACGAGAAATCGCTGCCGGGCTATTGGGTTCCGCTGGGTTATCTGGCACAAAACGCGGTAACGACCCAAAGCCCGGTGCTGACCAAGACTTACAGCGCCGCCATTCGCGGGCTTTACATCAAAGGCATCTGCGACTTCACCGCCACCTACGCCATCGCCAGCGACCCACGCACTTCCTCTGAGGTTATTACAGACCTGCCGGATGTGATTGACCGCCTGCCAATCATCTGGCTTTCCCCGGCAGTCATTCCCAATCTCAGTTTTTCGGTCAGCCCGCTGCTGCCATTGTCTTTGAGCACGCAGATTTCTAATTATTTAATCGAGCTCAGCCGGACTGAATCCGGCAGACTGCAGCTGACCGAAATGAACGCCTATGAAATTGCCAGGCTGGAACCGCAGCCAGACGGCGCGTATGATACGCTGCGAGAACTTCTGGCGATTCAAAATGTGCGCCTGACAAATCTGCTCCCCTGAGGAATATCCACAACATCCCATGAAGAAAGTTTTACAAGTCTTGTTAATCAGCTCCTGCGTGGCGTTTTTTCTGGTCGGATTCCTGCGTATTGGCATAATTTTCTATGCCAACACAAAAACTGTCGCGATTTCGGCGGCAAATCCGGTTCCGGTCGTGATCGTGCCCGGCGCCGGTCTCAGCGCGGACGGTACGCCTTCCGCGCCGCTGCGCGACCGGGTTCAGAGCGCGGTTGACCTATATATGGCTGGCAAGGCGCGGAAAATCCTCATGAGCGGGGATAACAGCACCGTTTACTACAACGAGCCCGAATCCATGCGCCAATACGCCATCTCGCTCGGGGTACCTGATGAGGATATTGTGCTGGATTATGCCGGGCGCCGCACCTACGACACCTGTTACCGCGCGCGAGAGATTTTTGGCATTCAAACCGCGATTATCACAACTCAGCCTTACCACTTGCCGCGGGCGGTTTTTCTGTGCGAACGCCTGGGGGTTGACATCCAGGGCGTGGAGGCTGAGCAGTCCCGTTACGTCCCCGGGCGTTCCATTTTCTGGCAGGTGCGCGAGGTTTTCGCTACGATTGGGGCTGTGTGGGATGTTTACGTTGCCAGACCGCTGCCAATTCTGGGACAACCAGAACCAATATTCCCATAGATGGAGTCCCCTTGAATCGCGAAGAAGCCTTGCAGTTTGTCCGTCAGTACGTAAAGAGTGAAAGCCTTGTCCGGCATATGCTCTCGGTGGAAGCCGCCATGCGTTTTTACGCGCGCAAGCTGGGCGAAAACGAAGAGGAATGGGCGTTAGCGGGCTTGCTGCACGATTTTGACTGGGAAATCCATCCAAACGCCGAAGAGCACCCGCTGGCAGGCGAGCCCATTTTACGGGCTGCCGGCGTGTCAGAAGGCGTCATCTCTGCTGTGCTTTCTCACGCGGACCACACCGGGCTTCCGCGCGATACTCTGCTCAAGAAAGCTTTGTTCGCCTGCGATGAAATCACAGGGTTAATCACAGCCGTGGCTTTGGTGCGGCCTTCCCGATCGCTTTTAGACCTGGAAGCAAGCTCGGTTCGCAAGAAGTGGAAAGACAAAGCATTCGCAGCCAGCACAGACCGGGCGATGATGGAATCAGGCGCGCAGGAATTTGGCGTGGAGCTTTGGGAACATGTTGGCAATGTGATCACCGCGATGCGAACAATCGCGGCGGATCTGGACCTCGTTGGCAGCTTTAGCCAGGCATCCTGATCAGGCTTTCTCCCAATAAGCGGAAAGATCATCCAAGGCAGTCGCGCCGATTAACTCGTCCCCGGCTTTCAGTGTGAATACCGATTGACCGTTAGCCGCGCGCGTCCGTTCTACGGCATTCATGATGGTGAACACTTTGCTGGCGGACTTGCGGAAGTGGCAGATAACTTTGTCTGAAATTTTCCCGGATGTCTGAACCACAATCTGGTCGTCATTTGCCAGCTTCCAACTGATGACGCCCTGACCGTACCTTCCCTGCAATGGATAAACCTCAGCGCTCACCCGCTTTGCCAAACCCTTCCGTGTCAGAAGCGCAACGCTGTCCTTGTTATCAATCAGACTGACACCCACCACAAAATCCCCTTCTTTCAGCTTCATGCCGTTCACCCCGGCAGCAATCAGTCCCATCGGGCGGATTTCGGACTCATTGAAGCGGATGCTCATTCCAGCGGCGGTCGTCATCAAAATGTCCTGTTTCCCGTTGGTCAGAAGCACCTGGAAGAGTTCATCGCCCTCGTTAATCTTCGTCAGGACGAAGCTGTTTGCCGACGCGCCGGGCAATTCCCGCAGCGCCGAGCGCTTGACCATGCCCTGCCTGGATACGGTCAACACAAAGCTTTCGGGCAGTTTATCGCGGTCCATCGGAACGCTGAAAATCGCCTGCAAAACGTCATCCTCGGTGAGAGGTGAAAGCTTATGCGCTGCGATACCCTGCTCGCCGTTTTTCTGTACCGGAATCGCGAGAGAATGGATTGCAGCCGCCTTCCCCTCGCTGGAAACCAGGAACACAGTCTGGTGCGAGTTAGCACGCAGCATATTCCAGGGCGCGTTATCCCCACCCAACCTATTAGGCTTATCGCGCTCGGTGCGGGAGAGAACGCCATCCGTGCTTGCTTCTATCCAGAAGTTTTCCAGGGGCAGCACGTCCGTTTGGGTCAGCAGTTCTGAAACCTTCTCGCCTTCTCCCAGGCGGATAATTTGCGTTCGGCGTGGGTCCGCGTACTTGGATTTCAAAAGCTTAAGCTCGTCAATCTCCACCTGACGCATTTTCTGGGGAGACTTCAGCAGCGCTTTGAGGTTCTTGATGGATTCACTCACCTGTTGGTATTCATCCTCTATCTTCTGGCGTTCCAGCGAAGCAAGTCTGCGCAGCTGCAGGTCAAGAATTGCGGTGGCTTGAATTTCGTCCAGGCCGAGCTTGCTCATCAAGTTCTGACGAGCTTCCTCCGCGGACTTGGATTTGCGGATTATCTGAACGACCAGGTCAATATTCTTGATAGCTACACGCAACGCCTCAAGAATATGGCGTCTTTCTTCGCTTTTCCGCAATTCGTATTCACTGCGCCGGCGGATAACTTCCAGACGGTGCTCAGCAAACACGCGCAGGCTCTGTTTTAAGGATAATCGGTGCGGGCTTCCCCCGACCAGCGCCAGAATATTAATCGCGAAGGTGCTGTGCATCGCGGTTTTTTTATACAGCACACTCAGCACTTTTTCCGGATCCGCATTTTTGTTTAAATCAATTACAATGCGCATCCCTTGCCGGTCGGACTCATCCCGCAGGTCCGTAATGCCGTCCACCACCCCATCCCGCACAAGTTCCGCGATTTTTTCAATCAGGGCAGACTTGTTCACCATATACGGTAGTTCGGTCACGATAATGCGCATCCTGCCGCGCGACATTTCCTCAAGGCGCGTCCGGGCCCGAATCTGGATAACGCCGTTTCCGCTGCAGTAAATCTGAGCCAGCGATTCCGTCGTTTCTTCCTGTAGAATCAAACCGCCGGTGGGAAAGTCTGGTCCTTTGATAAACCGCATGATTTCTTCGGTGGAAATATCGTCGATTTTCTCCCAATTTTCGAGCAGCAGCGTGAGTGCATCAATAACCTCGCCCAGGTTATGCGGCGGGATATTTGTCGCCATCCCGACCGCGATGCCGGAGGCGCCGTTCACGAGCATATTCGGGAGCGCTGAAGGCAGCACGAGCGGCTCCTGTAAGGAACCGTCGAAATTTTCGGTAAATTCCACGGTGTCCATGTCGAACTGCTTAAGGATTTCCACCGCCGCTTCCGAAAGCCGGGCTTCGGTGTAACGCATGGCCGCTGGCGGGTCCCCATCAATGCTGCCAAAGTTGCCCTGCCCATCCACCAGGGGATAACGCTCGGAAAAATCCTGTGCCATGCGAGCCATCGCTTCGTACACCGCGGAATCGCCGTGCGGATGATATTTACCAAGCACTTCACCCACGATTCTGGCAGATTTTCGGTGCGGTTGATCCGGGCGAACCCCCATGTCGTACATCGCGTAGAGGATGCGCCGCTGTACCGGTTTCAGTCCGTCGCGGGCGTCCGGCAGCGCGCGGGAGACAATCACGCTCATTGCGTAGTCCAGGTAGGACTGCTGCATTTCCGTGTTGATGTTGATTTTCTTGATCGAGGTTGAATCCATAAAAGGCTCGCTTAATCGTTGATTTCCAAGGGTTTTAAATCCGGCATAAATATAGCATAAAAAAACCCGGAGCGTATCAGGCTCCGGGTCTGGAAATGTTTGTGCGGGGGTTTACTCTTCGTCCCCAGGCAGTTCGTCAAGGTCCGGTTCGTCATCCATGTCAGGATATTCATCCGTCAGTGGATCATCATCCTCGTTCGAGGCAGCTTCAGTGCTGTCATCATCCATGAAGATGTTCATCTGTCTCACCTGGATGTCTTCTTTGCCAGGCTGGACTTCGATATCCTGCTCCGCGAAGCGCGTGGGATCAAAGCCTGTGCCTGCAGGAATCAACTTGCCGATGATGACGTTTTCCTTGAGGCCGTAGAGCAAGTCCTCCTTGGAAGCAATCGCGGCGCCAGCCAAAACTTTGATAGTGTGCTGGAACGAAGACGCTGAGAGGAAAGAATCGGTGTTGAGCGAGGCTTTGGACACGCCCAGCAGGACGTTGATAAAGCGCGCCGGACGCAAACCCCTGGCAATCAAGTCTTCATTGACTTTTCGCAGCTCAAGCCGGTCTACCAGGTCCTGAGGGAGATACTGCGAGTCGCCAGGGCGGGTAATCTGCACCTTGTTTAACATCTTGCGGATAATAACCTCAAAATGCTTGTCATTAATGTTCTGACCCTGGGTGCGGTATACCTTTTGAATTTCAGTCATCAGGTACAGCTCGGTTGCCTCGCGGCCCTTGATGTGCAGAATCGTATGCGGATTCAGGGAACCTTCCGTCAGTGGTTCTCCACCTTCCACGATCTGACCTTCCTTCACCATCAGTCTGGAGGTTGGGGGGATGTCGTATTCCTCGGTCTCACGGTTTTCGTAAGAAACAATCACGTTGTTATCTTCGATGCGGACGCGCCCGGCATGCTGGGCTGTAATGCTCGCTTCATCCATCGTCGCGAGCGCATCACCGATTGAGACTTCACCCTCATCCCGAACCTGAACCAGCCAACCTTCCGGAATCTCGTAGGTATCTGAGGTCATTTCACTGTGGTCCACGCGGACAATGCGCTGGTCGGGATTCTTGGGGGACTGAATCAGATGCACGACGCCCTTGATTCGGCTGATGACAGCCTCGCCCTTAGGCATCACGCGCGCCTCAAACAGTTCTTCAACACGCGGAAGGCCGGTGGTAATATCGCCTGCCGCGGCAACACCGCCGGTATGGAAAGTACGCAGGGTAAGCTGCGTTCCAGGCTCACCAATGGATTGCGCCGCCACAATACCAACAGCAGCGCCGAGGTTAACCATTTTGCCACGCGCCAAATCCATACCGTAACAACGGGCGCACACACCATGCTGCAATTCGCAGGTGAGTGGGGAGCGCACTTTAATGGTCTGGACGCCAGCCTGCAGGATAACGCGTTGGAGTTTGTAGTCGATTAATTCGTTTCGCTCGGCAAGCACGTCACCTGTGGTCGGATGAATAACGCTCTCGGCCAGCAGGCGCCCGTAAATACGCTCGCCAAATGACTGACCGGCAACGTCATCTTTCGCGTTTACATAGATACCCTCTTCCGTGCCGCAGTCTTCGTTATTGATTATCATATCCTGGGCAACGTCAACCAGACGGCGGGTCAGGTAACCAGCATCAGCCGTACGCAGAGCCGTATCTGCCAAACCTTTGCGCGCGCCGTGCGTGGAGATGAAATACTCCAGCGCGGTCAGACCTTCGCGGAAGTTGGAGCGGATAGGCATGGGAATGATGCGCCCGGAGGGGTCCGCCATCAGGCCGCGCATACCGGCTAACTGTGAAATCGGGCTGAAACCGCCTTTGGTCGCGCCGGAGTTAGCCATGGTGGCAAGGTTGCCGTTGGGGTCCAGATGCGCTTTGACTGCTTTACCAACTTCCTCGGTTGCGTCCTGCCAGATTTTGATGAAGTTCTGGTTCTGCTCATGCTCGGTCTGCAGACCGCGGCGCCAGGCCTTTTGGGCTGTCTCGACCTTCAGGAGCGCTTCCTGGATGATGTCGGCTTTTTCCGGCGGAACTTCGATATCCGCGACTGCAAGCGTCGAACCGCTCTGGGTGGCATAGCGGAAACCGATATCTTTGATCTTGTCCGCGACGTCGGTAGTTTCTTCATCCTGCAGAATCTCGTGGATTTCCGCTATCAGATCGCGGATACCGCCCTTATCGAGGGTTCGGTTGATGAAGCGAATTTTATTAAAGATGGCGCGCCCTACTGTGGTATCGGCCAGCCGCTTCTCCGGTTGGAGAAGGCGTTCAGCTTTATCCGAGTCAGAATACCAGCTCTCTACCATGAGCTTAATGCGCGCGTGCAGCTCCACCTGCCCGAGTTGGTAGGCGAGAATTACTTCATCGATGTTGGCAAAAGCTCTGCCGTCGCCCTGTTTCGGTCTGTTGGGCTGCATGGTCAGGTAATACACACCCAGAACCATGTCCTTCCCTGGGGAAATAATGGGCTCACCGCTGGCGGGTTTGAGCAGATTCTTGCTGGCGAGCATGAACTGGCGGGCTTCCTGCACTGCCTTATCGGAAAGCGGCACATGCACAGCCATCTGATCTCCGTCAAAGTCAGCGTTGAACGCCGTGGTTACCAGCGGATGCAGCTGAATGGCAGAGCCTTCAATCAAGACAGGTTCAAAAGCCTGGATACCGAGCCTATGCAGGGTCGGTGCGCGGTTTAGCAGCACCGGACGGCGCTTAATGACTTCTTCCAGGACTTCCCAGACTTCCGGACGATTGCGCTCGATGAATTTTTTCGCGCCCTTCAAGTTGTGAGCGTAATGGTGTTCTTCCACCAAACCGGCAATGACAAAGGGTCTGTAAAGCTCCAACGCCATCGTCTTCGGCAGGCCGCACTGGTAAAGTTTGAGGTTCGGACCGACCACAATTACTGAACGACCCGAGTAATCCACGCGTTTACCCAACAGGTTGCGGCGGAAGCGGCCTTTCTTGCCCTTCAGCATGTCGCTCAGGGAGCGCAGTTCACGGCGACCGCGCCTGGAAAGCATGCGTCCGCGCTGGGAATTGTCAATCAAAGAATCGACGGCTTCCTGCAGCATGCGCTTCTCGTTGCGCACGATCACATCCGGCGCGCCAAGTTCCAACAAGCGCTTGAGGCGATTGTTGCGGTTGATGACGCGGCGGTACAGGTCGTTCAGGTCGGAGGTGGCGAATCGGCCGCCGTCGAGCTGGACCATCGGGCGCAGGTCGGGCGGGATGACCGGCAGGACAGTGAGGATCATCCACTCGGGAAGGTTGGAAGAACGCCGGAATGCCTCAACCACTTTCAGGCGGCTGGTGGCTTTCTTGCGTTTTTGTTTGCTGCGCGTTGTGCGCACTTCCTGCCAGAGATCTTCTGCCAGTGCGTTCAAATCCAGGCGGTGTAAGATATCGTGAAAGGCTTCCGCGCCCATATCAGCCTTGAAAACCTGCCCCCAACGGGACTTGAGCTCGCGGTAGCGGGTTTCGCTGAGGAAAGTGAAAGGCTGGAGTTCATAAAGTTCGTCGCGCAGTTTCGCGTTTTCGGTTTTGGTTACGGCTTCCTGGTCCTCAAGCTGGTTGCGGATGCCTTCCATGATCAAATCAGCTTCCGCGCGGATGGTTTCTTTTTGGAGTTTCAGTTCCTCGAGTTTGATTTGCTTTTCATTGCGCAAATCCTTCTCAAGGTCTTCCATGCGTTCCTTAACAATCTTTTGGACGCGAGAAATCTGCCTGGTGTTGACTTCTTCGTTAGCTTCCACCAGAACTTTTTCAAAATTATCCAGGGAAAAGACGATTGGCTTGCGAATGGCTTTACCAACTTTTTCAGTCAGCTCCCGCTCCACGCGCTGCCCTTCAGCAATCACAGGTTCGAACAGGCTGGATACTTTCTCGTCATACTCGTTTTCAATGGCTTCCATGCGGCCGTCCAGCTCGCGCAGTTGGCGGTCGCGCTGTTTTTTGGCTTCAGCAATCTGCCCGTTCACTTTTTCGATTAATTCGCGTTCGGAGAGGCTGATTTCGTCCTCAAGCCGCTTCAAAGCTTTTTGACGGGCGTCTTCATCCACATAAGTCACGATATATTGGGCAAAGTACAAAACCCGGTCGAGGTTGCGCCGGGAAATATCAAGCAGCAAACCGAGATGAGAAGGAACCCTGCGCGTGTACCAGATATGCGCAACAGGCGCCGCAAGTTCAATATGACCCATGCGTTCGCGTCGGACGCTCGCTTTGGTCACCTCAACGCCGCATTTATCACAGATGACGTTTTGGTATTTTTTGTTTTTGTACTTACCGCAGTAACACTGATAGTCCCTGGTAGGGCCAAAGATCGCTTCGCAAAACAAGCCGTCCTTTTCCGGGCGCAAACGGCGGTAGTTAATTGTCTCTGGTTTCAGAACTTCACCATATGACCATCCGCGAATTTTTTCAGGGGAAGCAAGGTTGATCCGAAGTGCTTTCATTTGATTATTTTCCACGCGAGCCTCCATGTCGTGAGAGAAGGTATCAACACGAAAAAGAAACTGAGAGTTTTCTTCCCAGATTCTGCGTTTTTCGTGTGTTAGGTTATTTCATGCAAATTATTATTATATAAAGAATATTATTTCCTGTCAAGTTTTTGTCACCAGTATTAAGGATTTATATTCTCCCCTTTATCCCTTCCGGACAGGTATTTCCAAAGTGAATGTGCTTCCTTCTCCCAATTGGCTTTGTACTCTGATTATACCACCATGTTTATCCGCAATAGATTTCACAATTGCAAGTCCCAAACCCCGACCTGAGCCTTCCATGTTGTCCGCTTCCTCGACATGGAAAAAGCGTGTGAAAAGCTTGGGCTGGTCCAAAGGAGCAATACCTTTTCCATGGTCCTGAACTGTGAGACTGAGTTTGGCGCTGTCCTTCGCTGCGCTCACCAACACCTCTCCCCCGATTGGGCTGTATTTAATGGCATTCTCCACCAAATTGAAGACAGCCTGATGCAGCAGGAGCCTGTCCGCAACGAAATGCGGATTCTTTAGACCGGCAAAGTTCGTTTTTATGCTGACTTTACGCTGGGTGGCTTGCAGTTCCAACAAGATCAGGACCTCGTCAATCATTTCCTTGAGATCGAAACTGGTGTACTTGACATTGTCGCTGGAATCCAACATATCCAGGCTGAGCACCTTGCTGACCAATCGGGACATATTCTCCACGCTCAGCCGGATGCGGTCAATATATTTAATCTGTTCCTCGCTCAGGTCGCCGATGTTTTCCAACAGGTTCAAGTAGCCGCGAATATGCGAAAGCGGCGAGCGCAAATCATGGCTGATATTCGTCACAAACTCGTTCTTTTGCGCGCTCAAGCGCTTCTGGGACGAGGTGTCATTGAAGATTAATAAACGCCCGTTTATTCCGCTGGAAGGATTCAGCGGAAGGGACTCGACCTCATATTCAAGCCCACGGGCTGGCAAAATGAAAGTCGTACTGCCGTTTCCGTTGCCGAGGTCAGACCCAAAGCCAGGAAATGCGCGGTTGAATGGGATTGACTTAGTTCTACGCTGCCCGTTCGGCTCTATCAGCTTCCAGGCTTCCGCGTTGCCCAAAAGCACATTACCGGCGTTATCCAACACCATGACAGGCTCAGGAAGCGAGTCCAGGGCGGCTGTCAGAGCAGCATTATCATTTTGCAGCCGCCCGTACTGCTCTTTGGCGCTGAGTACTGCAGAGGCACGATAAGCCAGCTGCTGGTAGAAACGGATATCTTCCTGTGAAAACCAATGGTTCTGTTCAAAACCTACCCATAGGATGCCCTGGGTGATATCCTCGCTTTTCAGGCGCAGCGCAGCGATGGACTGCGGATACGGCATGCCAGAGGACAGACCAAAGTACTGGTCCACCATCAGGTCACTCAAAATGAGTTGGTCCTGGCTGCCAAGTTTATCAAGAATCATCGCGTCCAGGTATGCGTAAACCCGGGTCTGGTCTCCCTGACCGATGCGCAGGCGCATTTCAACCTGCTCATCGCTGCTGCCCGGGCTGAGCAATATCAGGCGCGCGGTGGAGGCATCCCGTCCCAAAGCGGCGCGCAGGATGGACGAGAGCACCAGGTCGTATCCTTCGCGGGAGTAATGGGACGGATCCAGGGAAAGCAGGCGGGCTTGTGTGTCATTGCGCAGACGCAAGTTTTCGCGCAGGTCTTCGAGCGCTTTTGCCAGTTTTTCATCGCTCGAATTGTGAATCTCAAATTTCGGGCTGTGATCGTACCGCCCCAGGGTCAGACGTTCAAGCTGCGCGATGGTTTGTTGGATCGGATTGTGTATTTCCCACTCCGTGAGGTAATCCATCGGATTCCATTCGCTGCCCAACCAGCTTTGGAGCAATTGGCAGGCAGCGCCGGCGATGAGAGAAGACGGGAGCAGGACAGCGCTGACAAGCACAAACTGCTCGAGAATGGTCATCAAATGATTCTGACCAAAACTGAGGGAGATCACCAGCTGTGAAGCAAGCAATAGCGGAAGGGTCAGCAGGTAGGCGAAAAGCGCGTTCAGCAGCGGTGTGCGTGTGCTCCGCCCGCTGCCGCTCATCTCTGTGCGCCGCGTGAGCGTGCTGAACATAACCGTCAGAGCCGCGTACTGCCAGAGGATACTGAAATCCTGTCCGAAGAAAAGCCACAGCGAAAGGCCGGACACAGCGGCTAAAACAGTTGCAGCCAGTGGACCCGCGAAACCGAGCGCCGCGAACGCAGGGATAAGTCCAAAAAGAAAGATGCGCCCTGAAATTAAACTCCCATCAGCGCCCTGGAAGCTTCCTTGAAAAGGGGTAAATTGCGCGAAATAACAGCACGGGAGCAGCAAAATGACCAGAAGCGCCAGCCAGCGGATTTCTTTCCTGCCGAGGGCGAGCGGCAATTTCAGGCTCTTCCACAGTCCATAAAGAATGCCGCCGGTGAGGACAGCCGTCATGATCCATATCGCTGCCGGCAGCGAAGCCTGTGGCAGCGGCGCAAAATGAACTGCTGAATGGTGAAGAATTCCGGTCATATCCCAAGGAATATTATAGCACCTCCCCCACCTGAGGGACCAAAAAAAGACCCGCGTTAAGAAACAGGCGCTGCTGGCGGGGCGATCAACGCGTTGATCTGCTCCACGACCTGCGCAACGCTTAGCGCCTCTGTGTTAATCACTACCGCGTCATCAGCGATTTTCAATGGAGCATATTTCCGCGAGGAATCGATTTTATCCCGCCTGCGCAGCGATGCCACTACCTGTTGGTATGTGACCGAGCTGCCGCGCGCCTTCTCTTCTTCATAACGACGCTTTGCACGGACTTTTAACGAAGCATCCAGATAAATTTTCAGCCCGGCATCCGGCAAAACCACCGTGCCGATATCTCTCCCCAGCATGACAATCCTGCCCCGGGATGCGATTTTCCTTTGCTGCAGCGTCATTGCTGCCCGCACTCCCGCATATGAGGAAATCAGGGAGACGTGCTGATTGACCTCCGGAAGGCGGATGTCCCAGGTGTGGTCCTGGTGGTTGATAAGCACATCGAACGCGCGGCCGTCAGCGACGCTGCCAGGTTGAACGTCAATCTCGATTGTCTGAGCCAAGCGCGTGACTGATGCTTCGTCCTCCGGATTAATTCCTTCAGTCAGCGCCAGCCAGGTAATCGCGCGGTACATAATCCCCGTATCCAGGCACAGATAACCGAGTTGATCAGCAAGTTCTGCTCCGACCGTGCTTTTACCGCTGGCGGCCGGGCCGTCAATGGCGATAATTTGCGGGGCTTGCGTTGAGCTCTGGTTTGTTCGCATTATTGGATGGCTCCCGTCATCAGATCCTGACGGATCCAGAGGTAATATTCGTTGGATTCCGCTGGTAATTTTTTACTTACGGCGGCTCTCAGCAGGTCAGCTATCGGGACTTCACGCCAGTTTACACTTCCGGGATTTACGATGGCAATTCCACGATAAGTTTCCGCGACCTTTTCCTGATCCACCGAGCTTGAAAGGATAATTTCCGGAGCGCGAAGCTCTGGCAGAGCGGTGGAAACTTCTACTCGCTGATAATCCCGGAAATCCCAACGCAAGTCTGCCAATCGGGGGTCCGTAATTACCACGCGTGAGACTTGTGGTTCCAATTTACCCGTCTTTTCGATCTCCCTGAGCAGCGAAGCTTGCGCGCTCGCGCTCAGCTTAAGATTGGAATCTGACCAAACCAATCCAGGATAAAGGTCTGTTGCTTTTAACGCCAGGAAAGTAAGACTGAAGCTAAAGGCAAGCAAGCTGAGCAGCACAGCGCTCAGGATGCCTTTGCGTGCGGTCTGCAGCGACCATCCCATCATAATCAGGATGAAAATCAGTACAAGCAGCAGCAAACCCAGGATGAACGCTATCGCGCTTTTGCCAATGGTCAGGGCAGTTTGGGCAGGGTTCAACAGGTTGTTCGCGCTGATTGCCAAATACCCGCAAATCCCAATCCCCAGGAAAAATCCAGCCAAGGCCACATCTTTCTGTCCGGCTTCCAAACGAATTTGCTTTGTGAGCGTCACAACAGCGAAAGGCCACAGCAAACACTGCAGCAGCGCAAAACCAGCGGTCCCCTGGCTTCGAACAAGCAGAAGGCTGAGGAACAGTAGCGCTGTCAGCAGGCTTAGGATTTGCCCTTGTGGATTTTTTTCTTTCCACGCGGCGGTAACAGCAGGAATAGCCAATAGAATTACCGGTAAGCTATACGCAAACAGCCTGTAAATTGAGGTAACAGGTGTAACTGCAGCTGCCCCCTGGCCAGACTGCCAAAAAGCCGCCAGGCTGCCAGCAAGCCCCCCCAGCCCCGCTGGATTGAGTAGAAAGGCAGTGGTAAGCAGCGCCAGGCTGACCAAAAAGGCAGGTATTGCGCCCTCTCGAAAGGCTTTATCCCGGAACGGGCTTTGGTTGAGAAGGTGCTGAGCGCTGCGTTCCTTCGTAAAAAGCATGAAAAGACCGACGCCAAGTACACAAACGAGCGCGCTAATCCAAAACCACGCGCCGCTTAACCAGGCAACCGCCAGCATAATCCCAAGACCAAGCGGCTTGCGCTCAATCAAGAAACTGAACGCCCAGATTAGCCCGACCGCGGTAAGAATGGCGCCGCCAGCCTGACGGGAAAGCGTAAATAGTACCGGGTCAAATGCCAATGCCAATGCCAGCAGCAGCGCCTGAAGCGCTCCCAACCTGTGCCTCCAAAGCAAAGGCACAAGCGCCAGGCTGGCACCTGCGAGCGCCGGCCAGAAACGCGCAAAGAAAGGATTCGCGCGCGCCAAGAAAAAGGTCAGAGCGGTCAAGCCCTCATAAACCGGGCTGACTGCCGTGCCTGCGGCTGTCCCTTTTGCCGTGGAGAGGGCGGCGTAAGCGTTTTGCGCTTCTTCAGAATTGAAGGGCACCTGCCCCAGGTTTACCATGCGCAGAAAGAGCGCGGCAAAGAAAATTGCCAGGATAATCAATTGGGTATCCGCGTACCAGCGTTTCGAGCTGTTTCCGGAATGTTCTTCAAGCATTCTTAGTTCTCCGGAGCGTAAAGATATACGCGGGCATTCGCGGAGTCAAAACCAAGCGTGAGGTGTTCAGCAAATTTTGTCTCGTCCAATGCGTAGGTGCGCGCTTCCAGGTCGCCAACATAAACATAGGCAATATTATACTTGTCGAGCACCGCTCTGGCTTCATCCCAATCCCGCGTACTGTACAAAACCCGGATGTCCTCCTGCCGGCTTCCCATTTCAGCATAGCCCCCGCGCCACTGCGCCTCGTGCCCGATCCAGCCCAAGACTGTGGGCATTCCGGAAAACGTGGAAACCGATGCGTAGGTGGTATAGCTTCCACCGGTATCCGCTACAGCTTCCACCATCACGCCCAGGGGCTGCTGCGTCAGCCAATCAACCGCTTGCATCTGGTCCGGCCAGTAATCCTGGTAGTACCGCGAGCCGTCCAGCGTGAGTTGTTCGAACGAAGCCAAGCCGCCCAGTTTGTTCCAGGTGGACACGACCGGATACACCAGCCCGGCCGCGAACGCGCATACGCATAAAGCTGCCAACGCCCCGGCTCTGCGTCCACTGAGGAGCTCCAAAAGCGCCCATAAGAATCCCAGAATGAAAATTCCAGCGATGATGTAATCGAGCGGCGCGGTTCCAATAGCGCCCAGGTTCTGATTGAAGCGCGCGAAGATATCGTCTGACCGATAGAGCCCTAAAAAGGCGGCTGCCGCTCCGAGCAGGAGCATCAGCGAAGGGATAAGCCTGCTCCAGAGATTGGCGCTACCACGCGTTTGCAGAAAACGGGCTGTAAAATACGCGCCAGCAGCGGACCAAACCATCCAGGCCTGGAAATAGAACTTGAAAATCGTATTCATGCGCGTGCCAAACTGGTCGCGCAAGTAGACAAATTCCGGCGCGAGGGTTAATAGCCCGCCCAACAGCACCAGGAAAAGCACGAAAATATCCGCCGGGTTATCTTGCCGTTCAGAAGGTGTAATTTCTTCCGGGAACGAACTTTTCTTAGGTTTTATCAACGCGCTCAGAGCTAAAAAGATGAGTAGAAACAGCGTGATACCCGTTCCAGGCGCTTTCAGACGCGCGACAAACGCGGCAATCAATGGATTTTGACCCTCAACAGCACCCTGCAAAGCCAGAAAAAGCTGACCCAAATCCGGCAGGCGCGCGGCGACGAAGGATATACCCCAGGAGAACGCAAACAGCGCTGCGAAAAGGGCAAGCGTTATCCAAAATGCAGCCTTAAATCCGCGCTTTTCTTTCTTGCGCAAGAACTGCCAGCCCAAACCGAGCAGAATGGGCACCAACAGCGGACCGAACATAATCCAGAAGTATTTCCCCTGCGTGAAGAATGCCAGACTTGGGAGGATGCCGCCCGCCTGGGAGGCGAAACTGAGGTAGAACGGCAAATAAGCCAGCACAGCCGGGACAGCCAGG
>JBCFBH010000024.1:0-25904 GCA_038562595.1 Anaerolineaceae bacterium | reverse complement strand
TCTTTCGTTTGAGTTCTTCTTGGGTCATTCTGATTGTCCTTTTCATGTAGCTAATTTTCATACCGTTTAGGACATTTCTATTTTGCTACTTTAGGACATTATCATGTTGCCACTACAACGGATTGGTATAGTCTCCTCATAGCCGAAGTCGTTGATTAAAATTCTCACATTTCTGGCCGGTGCCCACAAGGCGCGGTCCCAGCAAGGACCAGCGAACTTTTCATCGAAGGTTTTCTTTTGTTCTGGTTGGCGAAGTCAGAATCTGACCGGCTATATTGCCAGGCTCACAGCTGCCAATCTGCCCAAGAAATTGTTCAAGCGGTTTGACAGAAAAGCGCAATTTTCCAGCATACTCTGCTCAAATCCTCACAGCCTATTCTCAGGCTTTCACGCTTGTACAAGCACCGCAGGCAGATGTAAATCTGATAATATTCGTCATGTTCAGTCCAAACCACCACATAGGAGTTTACCGTATGAAGAAAAAACAATTGGCTCTATTATTAATCATCGGCGCGTTGGTGATTGCCGCCGCTGCGATTTTCATCGTGCCTGGAAACCAAAGAGCGCAGGCAGCCTTCCTCGAAAAATACGGATTGGCCGGCATGGATACCAGGCAGGTTGTGAATGCCCTGGACAGCAGCCTTGAAGACCCCTCTGGGCTCAGCGCCAGCATCACCGGCACGGAACTCGTCCTGCGGGACAGCAAAGATAGCGTCTCCCTTGCCCTGCCGGAAGATGCGTTCTACCTTTCCTTCGCGCCTTACGAGAATTCCACCCACCCCTGCGCCATTCACAGCCTCAGCTCCTGCCGCGGCGAGCTGGTGAACGCCACCGTGCACGCCAGGCTTACCGATAAAGATGGTAACGTCATCGTCGACCAGGAACTGACCACCATGGATAACGGCTTTGTCGGTCTGTGGCTCCCGCGCGATATCGAGGGCACGCTGGAAGTCCAGTACAACAACAAAACCGCGACCGCGCAGATTTCCACTTTCGCAAACAGCGACACCTGCCTGACCACAGCCCTGAAGCTGAACTAAGTCAGTAATATCAAAAATGACGACCAGCCTTCTGACAGGTCGTTTTTCGTTCTATCAAGAAAAGGCAGCGCGCGTTTGAACCCGACCGGCTTCTGAGCGCTTAGCGCGTGATGCGTTCCGCTCCGCAATAGATATTGAACCCCGCGGGCCGGGCATACCCGACCAGGGTCATGCCCCAGGCCTTCGCCAGGCTGACAGTGAAAAGATTGGGGGAAGTGAACGAAACAAGAATGGAAGTTCCGATGCGAGCAGCCTTTTGGAGCATTTCCGAGCTTATCCGTCCGGTGGTAATCAGCAGCGCGGGGCTCGCGCTGGGTTTGTGCAGCAGGATATGACCCATCAATTTATCCAGGGTATTATGCCGGCCGATGTCTTCGGCGATTGCAAGCCACGCTTTCCCATCGTAGAGCCCCGAGCAGTGCGTGCCGCGCGACGAGGATACGCGGGATTGCTCGACGGCAAAGCCCCTGATTACTTCTCCCAATGCTTCTGCGGAGAGGGTCAACTCTTTCAATGCCAGCGGCTGAGAGAACTCCAGACGTCTGGACGTTTGCCCGCCTGAGCAGCCGGTGGTCCGGACCCAGGAGGATGGCTTTTGGATGGGATGGACTGTTTCAACTTCGATGGCATCGCTGCTGTCGCAGGCGAACACATGCTTGATTTCCTCACGGGAATTAATCAAATCTTCGTTGTAAAGGAAGCCCACTGCCAGTTCCTGCAGATTTGAGGGAGTGCATATCATCTCCATCCACGCCTTGCCGTTGACGATCAGCGTGACGGAATATTCATATGGCAGGACAGCGCTGGTTGAGGTAAAAGCCCCGTCAGCGTAGCGGATCAGGTGTACTTCTTGTGGGTTGTCCATCACTTTGAGCTCCCTGAGGAGAATTATACTGCTTGCGGCAGGAATGATTGGGGAAAATGTAGGGGGAAAGCGATCGTGATGACCGCCATATATAGGGGTTTACGAGAGAGACCCATATATTTAGAGTAGTGAGCGCGCAGGGGCTCGAACCCTGAACCAATGGCTTAAAAGGCCACTGCTCTACCATTGAGCTACGCGCCCGACAGGGCATTATTTTAGCACGCCCACCCACCTAAGTCAACTCCGCGTTTATCCCGATTTTCCGTTCCCGGTGATATCATTAGACCCAATAAATGGATCCCAGATTCCTCGGCAGCGCGGTCTAATTGTTTGTAGCCCTGCCCCAAAAGTCGACCATGGTGATTATCCCAACACATCATGCACGGTTTCTACTGAACCCCGGCAGTAGCCCAAAAGGAGCGACCATATGACCCTCTCAAAACAGAACAAACCCTTCGGCACCTGGCCGTCCCCCATCACCCCTGAACTGATCGGCAGCAGCGCGCGCTTCTCCGACGTTCAATGGGCGCCCGGCTCAAACCGGTTGGTCTGGTGCCAGTCGCGCAGCGGCAAAGCCAGCCTGCGCACACAGGCAGGCATCGACGCCCCCTACGAGCTCAGCGGAGTTCACAACCCCTCCGGCGGAGTCGGGTACGGCGGCGGCGAATTTTGCGCTGGTATGGACGGAGCTGTCTTCGCGGAAAAGGACGGGCGCCTCTATTTCGCCCCCTACGGCCCCGGCAGCCCCCAGGCGCTCACCCCGGCTTTCGGCAGAAGCGCCAGCCCAAAGCTTGCCCCCACGCAGGACCGCGTCTTGGTCGTGCACACTTACGAAGAGCGCGACGTTCTGGCGCTCGTCCGGCTGGATGGGCAAAGCTGGCCGCGCGTTTTCGCCTCCGGCGCGGATTTTTACATGCAGCCCACCTGGAGCCCGGACGGCAAAGCCGCCGCCTGGGTGGAATGGGACCACCCCAACATGCCCTGGGACGGCACGCGCCTGATGTTCGCGGTCTTGGATGAGAGCGGAGAAGCCTGCGCTGAAACGCATCTCCTGGACGGCGGCCCCACCACGCCCACCTTCCAGCCAGAGTTCTCTCCGGATGGGCGCTATCTTGCCTACCTGCGCAACCTCGGCGAATGGGACCAACTGGTATTGTTCGACCTGCAAACCAGAGAGAAGCGCAACCTGTTGGATGGCCTGCCCCTGCTGCCACCAGCCTGGGTGCAGGGTTCGCGCTGCCTGGCGTGGGCTCCAGAAAGCAACGCCATCTACTACCTTGAAGGCTTGCAGGCAAAAGTTAGCCTGCGGAAGATTGACCTCCTCAGCGGCGAAAGCCAGCCAGTGGATACTGGCGCCTTCACCAATTTGGAACAGCTCAGCGTTTCTGCCAGCGGCGAGCTCGCCGTGATAGCCCAATCTCCCAGCCTGCCTGCTCGCATCATCGTTCTGCAGTCAGCTCAGGCGCGCGTTGCCGCCCGCAGCAGAGCTGACGACCTGCACCCCGAGGACCTGCCGCTGGCGCAGGAAATGGACTGGCTGTCCTCCGACGGCGCACGCGTCTATGGCACCTACTATGCCCCCACAAACCGCGCCTTCACCGCCGAGGGCTTACCCCCCATGGTGGTCTACATTCATGGCGGTCCTACCTCTATATCGCGCATCGGTTTCGACCTGGATACAGCCTTCTTCACCAGCCGCGGATACGCCTACCTGGAAGTGAACTACCGCGGCAGCGCTGGCTTTGGGCGCTCCTACCGCGACGCGCTGCGCGGAAATTGGGGCAAACTGGACCTGCAGGATGCGGTGGAAGGCGCTCAGGCGGTGGTGAGCATGGGGCTGGCTGACCCTTCACGCCTCATTATTAAAGGCGGCAGCGCTGGCGGGTACACCGTGCTGAACGCGCTGATTCACTACCCGGGTTTCTTCAAAGCCGGGCTGTGCTCTTACGGTGTCTCCAATCTGTTCACGCTGGACATGGACACCCACAAATTCGAAGCGCACTACAATGCTTCCCTGATTGGCAGCCTGCCGGAAGCGGCGCGAAAGGTTCATGAGTTCTCCCCCATCTTCCACGCGCATAAAATTCAGGACGCGCTTGCCATTTTCCAGGGCGCGGATGACAAAGTTGTGCCCCAAAGCCAGTCAGACAGTATTGTGGAGGTGCTCAAAGCCAGGCGCGTGCCGCACGTCTACCGCGTTTACCCGGGCGAAGGGCATGGTTTTCGCAAATCAGAAACGATTATGGATTTTTACGAGACGATTGAGCGCTTTTTACTGCAGCAGGTGATTTTCAGCCTCTGATTTTTTAGGTCGAAGAAAGGGATTTCGCAGGGAAATGGATATCAAAGAAAGCACAATTCAGACTTCCGACGGCTTACGACTTTACACTCGCGCCTGGAGCAGCGCACAGCCTGCCAGGGCGGTCGCCGTGCTGCTGCACGGCGTGGGCGAGCACTGCCAGCGTTATGACCCCGTAGCGGAGCGCTTTTGTGAGCGCGGTTTCAGCATGCTCGGCTATGACAGACGCGGGCACGGCCGCTCTGAGGGAAGACAGGGGGTTATCGGCAGCGTCGACCAATTAGTCACGGATTTTACCCAGGTCATCGCGCTGGCAAAAACGGAGAATCCCGGGCTGCCCGTCTTCCTGTATGGACACAGCCTTGGCGCTTTGGACGTTCTGTTCTACGCCCTGCTCACAAAGCCAGATGTCAAAGGCATCATCGCCACCAGCCCGCCGCTGGATAGCAGCACTATCCCGGAAAAGCAGAAAAAACTCATTCGGACGCTTGAGCCGCTTCTGCCCCACCTCACCATTGCCAGCAAACTGGACCAAAGCGCGCTCTCTCGCGACCAGGCGGTAATCGAGGCTTATCGCGCGGACCCACTGGTGCACGACAAAGTGAGCGTGCGCCTGGGAGCCCACTTCGTGAACGCGCCGGAGTACATCTTCGAACACATCGACGAATGGCATCTGCCGCTTTACCTGGCTCACGGCACCGAGGACCGCATTTGCCCCATCAAGGGCTCAGACCGCTTCGCGCTTAATGTGCCTGTTCCCATCACCTATCAGCGTTGGGATGGTCTTTACCACGAGACGCACAACGAACCCGAAAAAGAACAGGTAATCTCCGCCATGCTCGCGTGGATGGACGCGCAGCTCAACTAGTCGCGCGCGAATAAAAATTCCGCAAAACGAACGAAAAAAGCTCTCAACATTGAGAATTTTTTTGTTTTGACTGACTCGTTCCAGGATACATCAGCTTCGTGTGAGTTGCCTTGTGCTTAAACAAAAAGAGCGGAGAGGGCGGGATTCGAACCCGCGATACCTCATCGGTATACTCGCTTTCCAAGCGAGCGCACTAGGCCAGCTATGCGACCTCTCCACAAGCAGAGCGCTATTATACCAGAATTTTTCGCGGATTTCGCAAAGCGTTTTCCGTGATAGAAATTTTAGAATCGCAAGGGTGACAGCCGCTTTTTTTTCACGATTGACCTCATCTGCATAAAAGCGGCCCAATTGCACAGATTATATTGGGTGGCAGTCGTGCGGGGCGGATATATTAATACCAATCGAACCGGATTTTCCCCGGTTCAGATAGGAGTTCTGATGACAGAAAATAAAAAACGGGTGCCCTGGTACCTTTGGCCCTTCTGGCTGCTTTACCAGCTGACGCTCGGCATCCTCAAGTTCACCGGCCGCATCCTGGGTGCCATTCTTGGGCTGGTCGTCCTGATTTTGGGCGCGCTGCTGTGCGCGACTGTGATTGGCGCCATCCTGGGAGTGCCGCTGATAATTTTGGGTGTGATGATGATGGTGCGTTCCATCTTTTGAGCGCGCCATCCCCTACGCTTTATTTCACCGCTGCCAGGCTTTCCTTTAGCCTGGTCAGCGCGTCCACTGGCGTCGGGTCCACGCCGTAGGCGAGCGCGAGATAATAGGAAACGTAATCCCCGAACTGCAGCAGGCTCCACATTTGCGCCAGGCGGCTTGCTCCTCTGGCATGCACCGCATCCACGCCGGCGCCAGCCATCAAAAAGGCTTGCTGCGTGGCGGTGAGCCTTAGCGCGTTGCGAGGGTGGTCTAACGCGGAGCGCAAAAAGAGCGCGGAGGTCCGTTCCAGCAGGCTCTGCGGATATTCCAGACCTGCCAGGGTATTGTGGTTGGATTCAGGCAGTCCCTCAAAGACCGCACAGGCTTTTGCCAGTTCATTAATCTGCGTTTTCCAGCGCCGCGCGACCACTTCCAATTCCCCTGCCGCGAAAATGACCACATTCCGCTCCAAAAGCTGACCCGCCAGGCGTTTGGCTGGGTTAGCGCTCAGCTCGGACTGCATGCAGAATTGCGCTTTACCCTCCCGCAGCACTGCCACCGTGTCCCGCAGTTCGTTTTCCGCCGTCTGCGCCAAACCAAGCCGGCAAAGCAGCGCCAGCAGTATGCCAAAGGAATAAGGGATGGCAGTGCGCGGCTGCCCATTATGTTCGAAAATCCAGACAGGTTTCCCGTTTTCTTCCGCTCGCGCGCGCAAGCTCCCGCCCGTGCACAGCGCCAGCAGCTGGCAGCCGCGCTCCAGCGCGGTGTCGAACGAGGAGAGCGTTTCTTCCGTGTTGCCGGAATGCGACGAACAAATCACCAGCGTGCCCTTGCCAGCCGCCCAGCCCGGCAAGCCGTAATTGCGGTGGGAGACGATGGGCACGCGGCAGGAAGGCGCCAGATACGCGCTCAGCAGGTCCCCGCCAATCGCTGATCCGCCCATGCCCGCGATGACGATTCGCTCGACCCCACTGAACTCCGGCAGAGGCAAACTGCTGCCGAGCTGCCAGGCTTTTTCAAGGTCTTCCGCCAGCGCGTCGATGTATCCAAGCATATTTTCGGGGTCCTGCGGGTTGTCTTTTCTCTCCATTTATTTGCTCCTGTTTGATTCATCTTCTTTTTTTATCAAAGCTTGATTGCCAGGTCCGCAATGTAAAGGCTGCAATACTTGCTCAGCCGGCAGCTGTCGTCTGTATCCTCATACAGCGCTTTGATCAAAAAGCCCGCCTGCGTTTGGCCGCCCAGTTGGCTCTCGAGGGTATGGCTGAACTGATAACCCTCATCCATGTTGATGTTTTTTCCCGCTGCTTCCAGGTGCCTGCCGTTGTAGGGCAGTTTGTACTTGCATGCCAACGGGGTGCGCGCACGCATATCCATATCCTCATCCGCAAACATATAAACAACAGGATTTGTGAATCCGGTCATCAACGCGCCCCCTTTGCGCAGCACGCGAAAAGACTCGCTCCACATATTGGTCAGGTCCTCCACATAGCAATTGGAAACCGGATTGATGACCCAATCAAAACTTTCGTCCTCAAACGGGAACGGTTTGGTCATATCCCCTTTTACCAGGTCAATCCGATAGCCTTCGCGTTCTGCCACGCCCTGTTCGGCTGCCAACTGCCGTCTGGAATTATCGAAAATCGTTACTTCATATCCATGCGCCGAAAGCAGCGCGCCCTGCTGCCCTCCGCCGCTGGCCAGCCCAAGCACCTTCTTGCCCAGTCCGCAGTACCATTCCTGCGGAACCGGTTTTTGCGGTGTCAGTACAATGCTGAGTTCGCCGTTTTGGCTGCGCACAAATTCCTCATGCGAGACTGGGACCGTCCAGGTGTTCCCGCCTTCGCTCCACTTGTCCCACATCTGGGAGTTAAAATCCACATAATCGGTCATTGCTGCTCTCCTACAAATCAGGGGCCTGGGGTGGCTGTCTCGGTGGCGGTTGGGGTTGGGGTGGGCGTTTCGGTATATTTCTCCATCACCTGGATGCGCGCCCAAAACGGGGCGTCCCCGTTAGGACCCAGACCAAAAAGCTCCCCGCCCGGCGCCATCAGCATCCAGTTGCTCTGGTAAAAGCCTGTCTCCAGCGGCGCAAGCAGCTCCACGCTCAGCTCCACTACCGCGCCCGGCAGCACTTCGGCGGTCAACAACTGCGATTGGATTGCGCCCATTGGGTTCCCTGAGAAGAACACCAGGGTGTACAGCCGCGTCCATTTGCAGGAGCCGTTGTTTACCAGGCGCCAGGTTTTCAGAAAGCGCTGACCCGGCTGCATAGGGCTTTCATCGGGGATCGTGACGTCAAAAGGCACGCCAGCCTCCGCCCGATTGCAGCCTCTGCTCTCCGTCGGCGTTTGACCGGACGTCTTACTGCGCGCGATAGTGGGGATCTGGGTGGCTTCTGCGCTGGGGGAAGGGGTCGGGGCGCTGGTAGGCGTCGCATTCTGAAAAGCCGCCAGCGTGAGCTGAAATTGTTGGGTTGCCTCAGCTGCCAAAGTTTGCGCCAGGGCTTCCGCAGTGGGCAAAGCGCTTTGCTCAGAGCTTGCCGGCGCGCAAGCCGCGAGCAACAGGGCAAGCGCCGCGCAGAGCAAAAAGACGGCAGGAATTTTATGTAGCTTTAATCGAAACATCTCGCGATAATTTTACTCTACTTAGAATTTGTGGATTTCATCCCAGCAAGAGCGCAGTGTGCCTTCGCTTTAGCAGGTGAGGTTCGGAAGGCGCGGCAATTCTGCTCCGCCCTCCCGCTGTTCAGTGCGCAAGAGCATACTGATATTTCACGGCGCGAATTTTCTCTTCCACTGCGGCTTAAAGCTGCTTGCCCGTCCGAATGTTTGACCGCAATACCCAACCCCGAAGCCGCGTCTTCCAGCAGCTCAATATGGCAAAGTCCGGAGGTTCACGTTAAGCTGCCGCGACTATAATCCGCTTCGCCCTCCGCGCTTGCCTTGCCTTCGTAATTGAAGTAAAGTATAGTTTCACGGAGAATTGATGCTCAGAACGGAGAATCTTTTATGACTGCTGAGACGGATGCCGCGACTTCATCCAAACCCGCCGACCGCTGGCTGGACAAACCCGTTGTGCCCTGGTGGCCAGCCCTGACCATCGAAAAATTACTGATTATCCTGCTGATTTGCGCCGTGCTCCTCACGCGCTTCTACGAACTTGGCGCGCGCACCATGTCGCACGATGAAGTCAATCACGTGGTGCCGTCCTATTCGATTGAGACGTATGTCTACGACCCGGTAACCCACGGCCCCTTCCAGTTCCACATGCTGGCGCTGTCTTACTTCCTATTCGGCGATTCCGATTTCAGCGCGCGGATACCAGCCGCCCTGTTTGGCGTGGCGGTGGTCATCTTCACAATCTTTGCCTGGCGGCGCTACCTCGGTCGGGTCGGCGCGCTCATCAGCGCCTTCCTGTTCGTCATTTCCCCTTATATCCTGTTTTACAGCCGTTATACCCGCAACGAGATATTCATCGTCTTTTGGGGTCTGGCGCTGTTGTGGTTGTTCCTGCGCTACCTGGAAGGCGGGGAGAGCAAGTACCTGCTCTGGATTACGCTCATCACCGCGCTGCACTACGCGGATAAAGCCACCTCTTTCATCTTCAGCGCGGAAGCGCTCATCTTCCTGGCGCTTCTGTTTATTGTCGAATCCCTGCGTAAGCCCTGGCGCGAGCGCCAGTACCGCTCTAATTTCCTCATCATGATGTTGGTGGCTTTGTTGGCGGTGCTGGCGGGCGCTGCGCTGTATCTGCTGACCGGGGGCGCGGAAGCCGGCAGCAACTTGCTCCCCCTGGCGATTGTCGGCGTGGTGCTGTTGGCAGCGCTGGTCTTCATGGTCATCTGGCTCGTGCGCGGGTTGGGCTGGAAAGAAATTCGCCTGACCCGCAGCTTTGACCTCGTGGTGATGCAGCTGCTGCTCATCCTGCCGCTCCTCACAGCTCTGCCTGTAAGGCTGCTCGGTTTCGACCCCCTCGATTACTCCCAGGCAGGCATTCTGCGTTCTGTGGCGGTATTCCTGGCGCTCAGTCTGATTTCCATGCTGCTCGGGCTGATGTGGAACCGCAAGGTGTGGCTGCGCGCGCTGTTGATTTTCTGGAGTGTCTTCATCGTGTTCTACACCACGTTTTTCACGCACGGCGAAGGCTTTTTTAAGGGTCTCGTGGCCGCGTTGGGCTACTGGATGTCTCAGCAGGCGGTGCAGCGCGGCACGCAGCCGCTCTACTACTACGCCTTTGTACAAATTCCGGTCTACGAATTCCTGCCCGCGCTGGGAATGCTGCTGACGCTCTTCATCGCCGCGCTGCGCGGGCTGTTCACATCCCAACCCGGCAGTCCATTCAAGCGCCCGTTACCGGCCGCTGTCAATTTCACTTCTGAAAGCCCGGCTGTCCCCAGCGCGCCTTTCCCGATTCCACCTGGAGATCCGTTGGAAGCCCCTGCTGAGCCAGCAAGCGAAGCACTGGCTGCGCGAGAAAACGCGCTCTCGACAAGTGGAGAAATTCCGGCAAGCCCCCAAGCCGTAGAAGCCGACGCGCGCACAAGCGAGCCCGCCCAAACCGAGCTGCCCCCCACGCAGCCAGCCTGGTACGAGCGCCTCTTCAGCCTGCCGCCTGAGCCGAGAGGCACAGCCGCCTGGCTGCCGACCGTCGCTTTGCTCATCTACTGGTCCCTGATGAGTTTGCTCGCGTTTTCTTACGCTGGCGAACGCATGCCCTGGCTGACCACGCACATCACCATGCCGATGATTCTTGCCAGCGGTTGGGGTTTGGGATACCTGGTTGAGCATACCGATTGGGAAAGCGTCCGACGCAAGAAAGGATGGCTGGTCGCCCTGCTCAGCCTGGTGTTCCTGTTCGCCTTTAGCAATCTGGTGGGCGCGCTGTTTGGCAGTGTGCCTCCTTTCTCAGGCAAAGACCTGGTGCAGCTGCAAGCCACCAGCACCTTCCTTCTGGCCGCACTGGGCGCTGCCGGCAGTTTGGTGGGTCTGGTCTTTCTGTTGAAAGACTGGCAGCCGCGCACTTTCCTGAAAACGCTTCTCCTCATCAGCTTTGGGGTCATGTCTGTGTTCACCTTTCGCGCCGCGTATCGTGCCGCTTATATCAACTATGACAACGCCAAAGAATATCTCGTCTACGCGCACTCCACCCGCGACATGAAAGACGTGTTGGAACAGGTGGAAACGATTTCCAAGCGCCTGTATGGGGATAAATCCATCGCGGTCGCCTACGACAACGACGCGCTCTATCCATTCTGGTGGTACCTGCGCGACTACCCCAACAAGGTCTGGTTTGGCGATAATATCACCAAGGATTTGCGCAATTCGCCGGTAATCTTGGTGGGCAGCGCCAATTTCGCCAAGATAGAACCGCTGGTGCGCGACGACTACATCATGTACGAATACAAGCGTATGTGGTGGCCGATGGAAGCCTACCGCAACCAATCTTTTGCCTCTGTCTGGCAAATGCTCAGAAATCCAGCCCTGCGCGCGGGTCTCTGGGATATCTGGTTCGACCGTGATTACACACAGTACGCCTTGGCGACTGGCGACGGCAGCCTGACCCTGGCGACCTGGTCGCCTTCAGACCTGCTGCGCATGTATATCCGCAAGGATGTGGCTTCGCAAATATGGGAGTACGGCGTTGAACCGGTTGAACAAGCCCCGAAAGTAGACCCGTACGCGGGCAACACCATCAGCCTGGACCCGGTGAAGGTCATCAGCGTGGCGGGCGCCCAAAGCTTCTCCGCTCCGCGCGGTCTGGCTGTTGCGCCGGACGGAAGCTTGTTCGCGGCGGACTCGCGCAACCACCGCATCGTACACCTGGACGCGAACGGCCTGTATCTCAACTCCTGGGGTGGATACGCCAACGTACTGGACGGCCCCGCGCCGGAAGGCTTGCTCAACGAACCCTGGGGCGTGGCAGTCGGGCCGGACGGATTGGTGTACGTGACCGATACCTGGAATCACCGCGTGCAGGTCTTCACTCCGGATGGCGAGTTCCTGCGCCTGTGGAGCGAGTTCCTTGTGGATGGCGTGCTGGACTCCTTCTGGGGGCCGCGCGGCATCGCTGTGGACGCCCAAAGCCGTGTGTATGTGACCGACACCGGCAAACAGCGCGTGGTGGTTTTTGACAGTCTGGGGAACTACATCACCCAATTTGGCAGCCGCGGCATGGTCGTCGGGCAATTGGACGAACCGGTCGGCATCGCTGTGGATGCGGCTGCCAAGGTGTACGTGGCGGATACCTGGAACAACCGCGTGCAGGTCTTCTCCCCAAACGAGGATGGCAGCCTCTTTACGAGCGTACTCACCTGGGATGTGGATGCCTGGACAACCGACTCGCTGGATAACAAGCCTTTCCTGGCCCTGAGCCCCGACAACCAGGTGTATATCACCGACCCGGACCTCGGCCGGGTGATCCGCTTCGACGACCAGGGCGGCTTCCTGCAGTTGTGGGGCGGATACCAGAACGCCTTCCTGATGGGCGTGGTGAGCGGCGTCGCGCTTGGGCAGGACGGCAGCGTGTGGGTCTCAGACGCGCTGAACAATACTTTGCTGCAGTTCTCGCCGCCTTCCGTCCCGTAAGCCCGAGAGCACTCTCGAAGAATCAGAGGCTGGCTGAAAAGTCAGCCTCTTTTCCATTTGTTTTTATCGGTTGAAACCGGCGCGCGTGCGTCGTTCTGAACCGCGGGGCGTGCTATTGGTTTTCAATTTCGGTGGAGAATTGGCTGGATTAGTGGGGAGCACATTAAAACAAACAACCCCTGAAATTCAGGGGCTGCGTGTTTTCGGTTTACGATGTCTTAGGCCTTAGAGGTAGCCTTGCTTACTATTTGCGAGAAAGCTTTGGGGTCCCGTACGGCCAGGTCAGCCAGAACCTTGCGGTTCAGGATGATATCTGAAGTGCGCAGCGCGCTGATCAACCGGCTGTAAGAAATGCCGTTTTGGCGGGCTGCCGCGTTGATACGCACAATCCAGAGCCTGCGCAGGTCGCGCTTGCGATTGCGTCGGTCGTTGTAAGCGTACCACTGGCTCTTCATGTAAGCTTCGTTGGCGCGCTTAAACAGATGATTTCGGGTTCCCCGATAACCGCTATTGTGGGCTATCCGGCGCTGGTGGCGTCGGCGGCGGTATGGTCCACTCTTTACTCTTGCCATTTTAAAATCTCCTTTGCGGTCCCCTGGGCGTCGGATTTGCATCCAGTTGCGTACACCCAGCAGCCGCGCTAAAACGAATCGACCGGACCTTAGTCCTTTTTGCTCATGTAAGGCGCCAAACGCTTGATATGCTTGGCGAGACCGCTGGATTTTACAGCGATTGTCTCTGCAAGCAGGGCTTTCGTACGCTTGGAAGTGTTGCGGCGCAGGTGACCTTTTCCGATCTTAGTGCGCACAACCACACCGGTTCCCGTGGTACGGAAGCGTTTTGACGTTGCCTTATGAGTCTTCAACTTGTACTTACCACTACTTTGTTTTCTAGGCACGTTCAAACTCCTCTAAGAAAATCCAACGGCTGTGAACCGACCGCAGCCGTTGGTATTATTACCGACCTAAAATTATAACAGATTAACGCAGAGTCAAGCAACTACTTTTTCGGCGTCAGCAGCATGAACATCGTGCGACCTTCCATATTGGGCGCCTGTTCAATTTCACTCACGTCTTTCAGGTCCTCAGCGATTTCACGCAGGTCTTCCAGTGCCAGCTCGGGGTAGGTAATCTCCCGCCCGCGGAAGCGGATGGTAACGCGCACTTTCATGCCGTGTTTCAGCCAACCGCGCGCGTCATCCACTTTAAAGCTGCGGTGATGGTCGCCAGTTTTGGGGCGCAGCCTAATTTCCTTGACCTCGATTTTGGTCTGGGCTTTGCGGGCTTCGCGTTCCTTCTTTTCTTTGTCGTAGAGGAACTTGCTGAAATTCATGATCCGGCACACGGGCGGATCGGCATTGGGAGCGACTTCTACCAGGTCCAGACCGGCGGCGTCTGCCCTGCGCAGTGCTTCGCTTGTGGAGACGATACCGACGTTTTCCCCATTTTCATCTACCAGGCGGACTTTCTCAACCCTGATGCGTTCATTGATTCTGTATTCTTGTTTACTACTAATCTTCTCTTCTCCTTGTCAACACTTAACAAATAACATATCACATAGCGGTATGTTCGACGGGTAATATTACCATAAGCCCGTGGAAAACGTCAACAGATGCGAAGGATTATATTGTCTTTTATCTAACGCCGCACATTTCTTCAAGTAGCAAAATGTGAACGAACCTCTATGAATATTTTAAAGCTTTTTTAAAGCTTTTAGGACATTATCATGTTGCCACTACAATTTTAAAGCTTTTTGCCCAAAAGACCCATAATTTGTGATATACTATTTTTATTCGTTGGGATTAATCCAAATTGGGGCAAAAACCAATCTTTATTTAAATAGAATTGGGGTTAACATATGAGAAAAAGTTTATTTTATCTTTCTCTGATTGTTGTCTTTGAACTTGTATTCGCATCCCCTTTTTCAGTAGTTCTAGCCCAAGATTCTCCAATTAATTTTCAGATCATATCCGTAGATAGTGAATCTTTTCCGAGAGTAAAAACATATTTCTCATTATCTGACCCTCAGGGATTTCCAATAACAGGGCTTGATATGAATGTGTTTTCGCTTTCTGAAGACAACAAGCCTATTCCAGATGCCACTCTTACTCAAATAAAGAATACAGAAATGGCACTGGCAGTCGTGCTTGTCCTTGACACAAGCGGCAGTATGGCTAGCACGCTGTCCACATCTATTGCTGCAGCCAAGGACTTTATAGGAACTCTAGGTCCTAACGACCAGGTTTCGCTTATCACTTTTACTGGAAAACCCACGATTGTTCAGGATTTCACCACAGATCGGCTGGTATTGACACAGGCATTAGACGGACTGAAAGCTGGTGGTGATTCAGCGTTATTCGACACAATTGTTGAAGCTATCGACCTGCTGAAGCCACGCGCAGAACGGAAGGTAATACTACTAATTACTGATGGTTATGAATCCGGCATTAGCTCGTATTCACTTGGCCAGGTAATCGACGAAGCCGCCAGATGGTCTACCCCGATCTATCCAATTGGTTTTGGGGGTGTTCACCGGGACAAAGTTGAGAAACTGGCAAAACTCACGGGCGGCTTTGCACAAATTAATCCGGATGCCACAGCTCTCTCTGATTCGCTAAGCAATGTGCTGAATAATCTGCGCGACCAATACGTACTGGAGTACACCTCCACTTTAGTTGCTGATGGTAAGGAGCACGAAGTAAATATCGTATACGACTATCAAAGTGGGTCTGTTAGCGATAGCCAGCGCTTCATAGCGAAACCAGGTGAAGTATTGGTCGTATTTAATGATCTTGGTGAGGGACAGGAAATTTCAGGGCAAGTTCGCTTCTCCCCCAACATTCTGGCGCCGGCCTCAATCAGGTCTCTTGAAATAAGAGTGGATCAAAAAGAATTGACCTCGATCCTCGCGGAACCTTTCGAATACGTATGGGATTCAAGCTCCGTAACACCGGGCGTACATAGATTTGACTTCATCGTAACGGACAGCATCGGAAATTTCACCACCCAAACTTTGAATTTAAATGTAGTTCCTCCTGTTAGGGTTACAACAAGCCTGGTATCAGAGCAGAATGTTACCGGAAAACTGACGGTTCCAGTAGGGGTAGAAGCCTCGCGCGGAGTTGCGAAAGTAGAATTCTTTATCGACGGTAAGAAAACTGCTGAGGACATTGAAGCTCCATTTGAGTTTGTTTGGGACACAACCGCGAGTCGTCCAGGGTACCACGATATACGTTTCCTTGCGACCGATCTTGAGCAAAATACTGGTGAACAACAGCTAAAAGTTAACGTTGAAATTCAGAAGAACAATAACTTGCTCTGGATTGCGCTTGTGACTTTGCTCGTGGCATTCGGGGTTATCCTGCCTATCTCAATGCGTAAGAACAAAAATGCAAGGAAATCCCCCGGACAAATCGGAAATTCCCCCGGCGGCTACGTTGGTAGCGCTAAGCTTATCGAAAAAGCGGGGCTGACACCAGATTACATTTGGCCGCTTAGAAGCAGCGAAACCCGTTTAGGAAGAAAACGGGATGAAAATGATATTCCCCTAAAAGGTCTATCAGCGTCAAGATATCACGCTGTAATCCTACTCTCTCCCGAGGGTTATGAATTACGCAATCTAAATCCTGAGAATCCAACTTTTGTGAATGGAATCCCAATCCCGGACCGTATCATACTCAAGCATGGAGATATCATAAGGGCTGGTGAGAGCGAATTTTGGTACGAAGGATGATCCATGGTGGAAAAGCAGCCTGCGGAGAAGATCTATACCATCGAATCCGCTCCAAATTCAGACACGGGAAAAAAGCGAACGAACAACGAAGATTGGGTCGCTGGTTTCGAGCCAACGAACTATAAGGAGCTTCGGGAAAGTGGATCGCTTTACATCGTTGCTGACGGCGTCGGTGGGGCAAGTAAAGGCGAGCAAGCCAGTCAATACGCAGCAAAAAAAGTCCTCTATGATTTTTTTCAGGACCCCGCTCTCGCGCCAAATCTGCGCCTTCAGCGAAGCATCAGAAAAGCATGTAACGAGATTTATGAATATTCGCAAGAAAGCAATTTTTCTCGCATGGCAACAACCATGGTCGCAGCAAATGTGCGTGAGGGCAAACTTACCGTCGCAAACGTTGGAGACAGTCGCTGCTATCTCATTCGGTCTGGAAAAGTTACCCAAATTACTCAGGACCACAATTTTGTCGGGGAGCTGGTTAGTAATGGCTCCTTGAGTCCTGAGGAGGCCAAGAATGCAAAAGTTCGCAATACGCTTTTACGCAGCTTGGGCGGTGAACCGGATGTTGACGTTGATATCTTTGGCGAGTTTGATTTATTTCCAGGCGATATCATCCTGCTTTGTAGTGATGGCCTCACAAGGTACGCAGACGATGCGGACATACTGCGCATTTGTTCCAATGGAAGCGCGGAAAAAATATCCGAGCAACTTATCAGTTTTGCCAACGAACGAGGCGGCGCAGATAACACTTCGGTATATGTCATCAAGATCAGCCCTGAGAGTGCAAGGTTAACTGATGATGAAGCTCAGACCATACCGGAACCTGTAAGTTGGGAATCCATAAAGTATAAAAAACAGGGAGGACAAAAAAAATCAGTTAGCGATAAAACTACATCCAAACGTAAACTTGTATCAACTACTTCGGTTGCCGTCCTTGCTCTCTTTTTGGTCTTTGGTGCGGTTTACCTGATTAATAGGGAAAAGTCAGGCGCGTCCAAGCCGTTACCTCTTCCGACCGCAAGTCCCTCTGCAACCCCATCGCTAACCCCTACATTGGAAATCACACCCACGATGAACGCGGCTGTTCTTCCGGAACCAACGGTCGAGATCATACCATCACTAACAGCCACAACGCTCCCAACCCCAGAACTCATTCCCCCGACTTTAGCGATTACCCCCTTAACACCCTTGGAATTCCAATGCGTACATCGTGTTCAGAATGAAGAAAGCCTGTCTAGCATTCTTACCGCTTTCTCTGAAGAATATGACGGGCAAAGCACGTATCATCGGTTTATTAATTGTGACCTCCCAGAAACCTGCAGCGGCGTTCCGGAGGAGATTACAAACCATGATGATATCGACGTCGGCTGGTATTTACTCGTTCCTGTTGATCAAAACACCTGCCTTCGCGTAGGAGGAAATTTACGGAATACGTATTGGATATCTATCACCCCATAAATAGTAAAAAGGAGTCAAAATGAGTGCAACAAACGCGTTTTTCATATGGTTCTTCACTGGGCTCAGTGGACTGGGAGGGTGGCTTATCTTCCTCCTCCTGGCTTTCGCAGCCGTCATCTGGATCATCTACGATAGTTCAAAGAGGAACTTGCCGGTCTTAGGGTGGCGATTAGGCGCATCCTTGCTGGCATTATTATTACTTCCGGCCCTCATCTATCGATTCAGTTCAGCGGAAACCCGCTTAAGTCTGGACCCATTTATTGAAGCCATCTTTTATCTGGGTCTGCTTGGCGGGATCCTGCCGGTAGTGCTGGCGATTGGTTATTACGTTACCTACAAGGGCTTGGTGGGCTGCAAGAACGGTCACATTTACGAAGCAGTCCTGGGGCAATGCCCGGAATGCGCCCCGGCAAGACAAGATTTTATTGCGGGACCTTTCGTAGATGGTGGAGTCCATGATCGGATCGATTATCAAAAGGTAGGACGTACAGCTAAACCTAAAGCCAACGCCTGGTTGGTCGACCAAACGGGTCGAAGTTACCAACTCTGTCAGGGCGAAACTTCGATCGGACGCTCTGCCACGAACGACGTCCAATTCAGTGGGATTATCAGCGTTTCCCGTATGCATGCAAAAATCCAGGAAAGAAATGGGCGCTTTTATCTTACTGACCTGGCAAGCTCGTCTGGCACCAAAGTCAATGGCAAGTTCATCCACCAGATGACCTTATTAGAGCCGAATGATGAAATTCGGTTCAGCGACCAGGTCATCGTGACCTTTGTCACAACCAATCGTTAATATTTGGGAGGTTTTATCATGGCTCAGGAATTGACTTGTTTACTGCACGGCCCTTATCCTGCTTCATTGGGTTCTTGTCCGCGCTGCGCGAAACTTTCTGGTGCACGTCCACAGGACCCGGGTCCAATCGGCGCCTCTGAGGACGATATGCCCACGGATTATTTTTCAGGGGCAGGTCAGGAAGGCTACCAACGCCCCGGAAATGATGATGAAGCCCCAACCATTTTACCTGGTGGATCAGGCGCTCCACGGCGCATCCTGGATATGGACGAACAAGAGACAGATCTTGGTATCCATAAATATGCTGACGACGTTACCGAATTGGAATTTGAAGATGTCGGACCTCAAGCAATATTGTGGGTGAAAGAAGGACGTAAAAGAGGTCGGATCTACAAGATAAAGGAGGAAACGATCATTGGGCGTAAGGCTGCGGATTTGGTGCTGGATGACCCAAAAGTTTCAAGCACGCACGCGAAAATTGTCGTTGAGAACGGCCAGTACATACTGATCGATTTCCACTCCAAGAACGGCACCTATGTGAATGGGGAACGCATTCGTGCTGAAACAACACTGAAGGAAAATGACATCATCAAGATTGGGGATGCGCAATTTGTTTTGAAGATCCTGGAATAGATTCTGGGCATTCAAACAAGGGGCTTACCATGGAAAAATGGAAGTGGTTGTCGCGTGCTGCCGGCTTACTGATTGTATTGGGCTTCTTTATGCCTGCTGTTCTGGTCTCCTGCAATGCGGGTATCGTAGAACAGAGTCAATCTATCAGTTTTTCGGATATCGCCAGTAATTTTGACACGCCAATTTTATATCTTGTGCCGATCCTGGCAATCGCGGCAATTGTTCTCTCTCTCTTGCAGAAGGATACCGACCCTAACGTACTTTCTTTCTTGTGGGGTCAGCTTGCTGCGGTTTTACTCTTAGTGGTTACATTGCTCATGACACTAATTTCGCTTATGAGTAGGGTGGGACAAGGTTCATACGGCGTAATTAAAGTGACCCCTACATTCGGGTCATTTTTCATCCTTGGAGCAGTGATTCTGTTTTTCGTTGCATGGATTAATCAGAAAAACCTCTTAGGAGTAGGCACGCCTGCAAAGGATTTCCCAGATGCAAACGCGGACGATTATGTTCTGCCACCACCCCAGATCCCCCAATATGCCCCTCAAGAGCAATCGCAAGGGCAGCAGTCTCAACAACCCTACCTCACAGCAATCTCAAGCAATATCCCTTATAAGAATGTTCGAGTAAGCTTCGATAACTTTACAATTGGGCGCGCATCTACGAACCATTTACATCTGCAGGATCTTTCGGTTTCCAGAATACACGCGGTTTTTCGCAATTCTCAGGGGTCCTGGTTTTTACAAGATCAGGAAAGTTCTGGCGGAACTTATGTAAATGGTTCGCGGACTGACGCAACCAGGCTAAATGACGGCGATGAAATCGGTATAGGTCCTTACAGATTTCGGTTTCATCTTCCGCAATGATTGAAATTTTTTATTAATACTTAACTTATGGAGACCCTGACCGGCCAAACACTTTTAAACAGATACTTTCTGCGTGAGCTGGTTGGTTCAGGCGGAATGGCGGATGTCTATCTTGCCTGGGACCAGTTGCGTAACGCTAAGATGGCTGTGAAAGTGCTGAGACGTGACCTTGGCACCAATTCACGCTTTTTCGATCGATTCGCTAACGAAGCTGAGATCCTGCGAAAACTTGAGCATCCTAACATTGTCCGCTTGTTCGAATTTGAACAGGACGGGCAGGTTGCATTTATCGTCATGCAGTGGGTGGAAGGCTCAAATTTGCGTCAGGTCCTCACGAACTCGCGCCAACCCCTCTCACTTGAAGATTGTTCCAGGGTTCTGGGAGCAGTATGTTCCGCCCTTCATTATGCGCATGAGAACAAAATCTATCACTGCGATATCAAGCCAGCCAACATCATGCTGGACATCAAAGGAAACACCTTTGACACGCTTCTAACGGACTTTGGGGTTGCCCAACTCGCCGAGACCTCCGGCGGCGGTGGAACGCCCACTTATATGGCTCCAGAGCAATTTACGAATGAAACAATTGATGCAAGGACGGATGTTTATGCTCTAGGTGTAACCTTGTTCGAGGTTCTTACCGGCGGCACTACACCCTACAGAGGATTAGCCCCATCCAGTGAGGGGAGTACAACGAGAGAAAGAATTGCCTGGGAACATTTAAATAGTCGGCCTCCCAGCTTACTGGCCATTAATCCCAAGTATTCACCCGCGCTTGAAAAAGTAATCCTGACCGCCATGCAGAAGCAACCGGACAAGCGCTTCTCATCTGCCCTCAGTTTCTATGATGCTTTTGAAAAGGCGCGTTCCACCTTACCTAAAGGGGCTGGCAATGGCGTCCCTGATTATCGGTCAATACTTTCCAGGCTTTCAAGCACAGCGACTACCTTTGCGACAACGGCATTGAATAAACTTTCGGAGAACAGCCAGCAATCCGCCGTCCAACATGGAACACAGGGGGATTTGCAGAACCACCACACTCCATCCCTGACCCAGCGTAAGCAAACCCAGACATCTGGATTACAGGTAATTGGGAGGGGGGCTTATTTGTACTGTCGAGCCGGGTTATGGGCAGGCCAACGAATTCCAGTGCCCTTGGGTGAAACAAGCATAGGTCGAGGTTCACAAGCCCAGATTAAGCTGCAGGACGGAACTGTTTCCCGTAAGCATGCCTCGTTGATCCGCACAAACCGGGCAGTATATATTCGCGATGATGGCAGTTCCTTCGGAACCTTTGTAAACGGCAGAAGAATCTACGCTCCGATCCTGCTAAAGGAACGGGATGTTATCCAAATTGGCGCACAACAAGTCTTTGAATATATGAAAGCGTGAGGACATGAGAATAAAGCATTTATTTGTTCGGTTATTCCTTGTAGTAATTTACTTGATTGTTTTCTTGTTTGTTGGTGAGCTTAGCTCTCATGACGCTGTAAATGCAAATTCATTTTCGCAACCTGCTACGCCCACCGCAACACCGACACCCAGAACAGAACCGGTCTCACTTCCACTAAAAGCGCCCTGGCTCGCTGGAGTAACATTTCATATGGGGGGGGGAAAAAATGATGGTTCTTTTTATGGGGAATATTTACACACAGGTATTGACGCGTATGCCTTGGATTTTAATGGAGCTGTGAATACAGAGGAACCAGTAAATGATATGACCGTGTTAGCTGCAGCGGTTGCAGACGGGGAAGTCAAAGAAGCAATTTGTTACGAACGCACAGTCTCGACTTATGGATGCACAGTTCTCATCGGACATCCAGGAGGCTACATGAGCCGCTATGCCCACCTACGGAATATTGATAATAGAGTCCCAGCAGTAGGACGTTTCATTGCGCAAGGCACACCTTTAGGGTACATCGATGAAACTGGAATAGAAAAAGGCGAACATCTTCACTTCGCAATGTATTACTGTGATAAAGATTGTGAAACAGCAACAAACCAAAAAGCTCAAAGACCAGAGCCTATGGAAAGAGGTGCCAAACCTTTCACAAATGGAAGCCAGCTAACCAGTACTAATTATGGTGTTGGAATTGAGGCATACACTTGCCAAGTGGGAATAGATTGCTTGGATGAATCTGAATGGAATCAGAAATATCACCCTTCTTTCACAGCAACATACCAGAAATACGGCGGACAAGCAACCGCTTTTGGTACCTCCCTTGATTTTGTGAGGAAATTCGATGGTACAGATTTTCTTTATCAGGAATTCGGGGAGTTCACTTATGATCAAAATCAATGCGTTTTTAATCAGAAAGCCGCACTTTTTGAGTCGGACAATATTGCCTACTATATTGTTGGACCAATCTGGACCGAGTATTTAAAACAAGATGGCCCCAAAGGGAGTCTGGGAAAGCCAATCTCAGACTCGTACCAATGGATAGAAGAAACATCAGGTAAAATCGGTTTTCGGAATGATTTTGAGAATGGTTCAATCCTAAAAACTCCAGACGGAAAAATAGAAATTTGGAATTCAACAAATGCACCATGGGAATTAACTTTCTATTCGTTTCCTAATTTCACACACCCAGTGATGACAAGGTACGACAAATACCTAAACCTTAAATGGAAACCAATGGCGCTATCAAGCCAAGGCAATTGGTTCTCAATTGGAAATTTCTCTTCGGTAATAGCCAAGAAGAATTTTGATAAGAATTTTGTTTTTAGTTATATTAACGCCCTTGTACAGGGGTATGCCGAGATTTATCTGGACGGAAAAGTTATAGCCCCCTCGATAAGTAGCCCCGACCAGGAGAAAAACGAGATCTACGCCAAACTTAGTTTCACAAATCCACATTTGGAAGTCCGATTTTCGCAAGATACTCAAAAGCAAGCGGTATTAAGTGTTGATGCAATTCAACAGGGTATTTTTAATAGTCCAGCCTCTGGTCAATTCCTAATGTTGGACATTCCCCAATTTCCACAAATTGCTTACGCCGATTACACCCCAATTTATTATGAGCCACAACCGATAGGCTCAACTGAAACTGTTCTCGTATTTGATACCTCCGGAAGCATGACCGACCAAGACTCCAGCGGCATCAGTAAAATTGAGGCTGCCCAAAGGGCGGGTCTCCAGATCCTGAATGTTATCGAAGCCGAAAACCTTGCTCTCGGCGCGTCAAATCAGATTGGTATCGCAAGTTATAACTACACCGCCTATGTCGATAGCCCGCTGACAACGGATTTCGCGTTAATTCAAGACACCTTGATGCGATTATCTGCAAACGGGAGAACTGCGATGGCAGCTGGGCTGCAAACAGGAATGAACCTGTTTAGCTCTGGATCAGGGAACAAGGTTTTAATCCTGCTTAGCGACGGTTTGCCTAATATCAGCTTGAATTCTGGAAGTTCGATTAATCAGGAAGTCATCGACCTTGCCACCCAAGCGGGGCAGCAGAACATCTGCGTAAATACCGTCGGATTTGGTGATCCTAACCAGGGCAATGATTCCATCGACGAAGAATTCCTGAGAGCGGTAGCCAACGCCTCCGGCTGTGGGAAATATTATGGTGCTATTGATGCGATTGAACTCGCAAATGTCTATGTTGAACTGCGACACACTTCAACCGGAGTTATCAAGTTTAAACAGACCGGACAGATTGCTGCCGGCGAAGAGAAACCTTTAGGTGTTGTAGAGATCCCTGAATATCAGGAGATATTCTTGCTGACTGTTAATTGGCCTGGCAGCAAACTGCAGCCGGTAGTGATCGATCCATCCGGGATCACTATTGATAATTCTTACCCCGGGGTTTCCATTTCTGAAAGCTCCACCTTGATTTCGTATATCCTGAATAATCCAACACCGGGCAACTGGAAGTTAAATTTGATTGGCATCGATATTCCTGAAGGCGTATGCGATTACAACGCAATTCTCTCCACGCGTGCCGGTGTTATCCCCACATTGGTACCGACTCCAATACCGACACCAGTTCCAATACCTCCCGCCGGGGGAGTTTCCACATTTGTAGTTCTTCTGGTCTTGGCCGTCAGCGGAATTGCCATTTTTGCTTACAGTAACTTGTTGAAAAGGGCAGGAAGGAAGACAGTGATAGCGGATGTTTCTGGTGGCAAATTGTATGGCCGCACAGGTGCCTATCGTCAGAAAATCATCACCTTACATGATGGATTTGTCATCGGCAGAGGAGAACGGTGCGATCTAAAGCTCTTCGATTCATCTGTAGGACGCCACCACACGCAATTTCGGTTTTCCCAGGGAAGCTGGTATGTTCAGGACCTGGGCAGCATCCGGGGCACTTATGTCAATGGCGCCAGAATTAGTGCTGTCAGGCTTACATCCGGCGATACTATCTCTATCGGAAACGACTCATTCACTTTCCATACCAATACACAATGAGATTCTTAGTCGGACAAGTTATTGCTCAGCGTTATCGGGTTGAAAACTTGATTGGAACTGGCAGCGGAGGTGAGATCTATAAGGTATGGGATGAAAAACGCTCTGCCTACCTCGCTCTGAAGTTGTTAAGGCCGGAGTGGAGCCATAATCCTGAGTTACTTGCCCGCTTTGAGGAAGAAGCCAGATCGTTAGCTAAACTTCAACATCCAAATATCGTAAGATATTATGAGATGGTCCATGAAGACGGTCTGGCTTTTTTTCTGATGGATTTTATACAAGGGGTCACATTACGAAAATTACTTAAGGAAGAGAGCAAGACATTTTCTCTTTCCAAGATTTTATCCATCATGGACCCAATGTGTAAAGCATTAAATTATGCACACGAACAGGATGTAATCCATTGTGACGTCAAGCCTGAAAATATTATTATTGATCAGAATGAGAATGTTTTCCTCACAGATTTTGGCATTGCACATACAACAGAAACAAACACGGACATAATCAGATCCGCCGGCACTCCAGCTTATATGGCTCCCGAGCAGATACAAAAATCAGAAATCACACCTCAGACAGATATCTACGCATTGGGCGTAATTCTTTACGAAATGTTTACCGGGAGAAAGCCATTCTCAGGCGATTCAGCACCCCACCTTAGCTCCCAAAATGAAAGTGTGAAGTGGGAACAGCAGTATAGGATGCCCACACCTCCCGATCAAATCGTGATGTTCTCAGGTATTAACCCCAGCAGAATAGTACTGAAATGTCTGGAGAAGAATCCACGAAACAGATATTTGAAAACGGTGGACCTCCTCGATGCATTGAAAAAAATGCAGGTCGAAGATGATACGTTTATTCACAAACGCGTAGAGCCTGACGAGCAAACGGATGACGTTTTCAATAAAAAGAACAAAGCGGTTTTCGTTATCATGGCTGGTATAGCAGTTATTGTTACTGTCCTTGGCTTGGCGCTTGCATCTGTCAAAACACCAACTAGTATTTCCAAAACAAATTCAATATCCGCTCAGTACAATGCATGCATGGAAGTGGATTTAGGACTCCAGGAAAAATCCACCCTAATCGAATGTGTAACCAGCGTTGATATTAACGATGACGGTTTTATGCAAGTGAATTTTCGTTGGGAGCTTGTCAGCGTTTCACCTGCAGTCGGTGTCACCATACAGGCGGACACAAATAATCAAAATATGTACGTACTGGATGATCTTGGAAATCGTTGGGATCACATTGCGACTGGCGGCGGCACAGATCAATCAATTACCCTCAAACCTGGAAGTTTTAAAGAAGGGTGGTTCCTTTTTCCAGCACTCCCATCCGATGCAAAAGGTTTTTTCTTTGTGGATGAAGACAACCAAGTAAGAACTGCACTATTGATGCGAAAATGGTAATAGAAACTGCAATTTTCATGAGTAATTGGAACTTATGTGAGTGGTTATTGATATGATTATCTTCTGACTATTTTTATTTCCGGAGTTTTAATTAAGTGATGTATACAAAAGATATTGTCTGTATGATTAAAGTCAAAATTATCCTATTCATCGGGTAAGGCTTAATAAATGCCGTCTATCATCGTAGGTCAGGTTATTGCTAAACAGTTCAGGGTGGACGCTTTCCTTGGCGCTGGTGGAATGGGTTCTATCTTCCGCGTCTGGGACCTCAAACGAAACGCCCCCCTCGCTATGAAGG
>JBCFBH010000023.1:9663-26100 GCA_038562595.1 Anaerolineaceae bacterium | reverse complement strand
GGAAGACATGGAGCAGGAGATTGTGCTGCGGGCGGACGGGTCTTTCCTGCTGGACGGGATGCTCCCGGTTGATGAAATCAAAGAGCTGCTGGACCTGGACGAACTCCCGGAAGAAGAACGCGCTGGCTATCAGACCCTGAGCGGCTTTGTGATGAACCAGATGGGCAGTATCCCCAAAGTCGGGCAGGCTTTCACCTGGGAAAAATACCGCTTTGAGATTGTGGATATGGACGGACGCCGGGTTGACAGGGTGCTGGTCACAGCCCTGCCTGAGGACTCTGCCTGAGGGAAGTCCTGCAATCCTGCTAAGGCGTCCAGCGGGTGTACAGCGCGTGCGAGAGGATATGCCCGGCGCTTTGCTCGACGCTCACCAGCTCTCCGCACTCGAAATTCCCTTTATTGTTGGTGATATCCCGCACTGCCTGCAGCGCCACCAGTGCTGAGGCAGAAATCGCATAGGTGGTGAAGGCGATAAAGCTTGCTTTGGGTGAGAGTATCGCGCGGCAAGCTTCCACCAGTTCCGGCAGCTTCTTAAAGAAGTCCCAGACCTGACCCTGCGAACCTCTCCCGAACTTTGGCGGGTCCAGAATGAGCCCTTCATATTTGTTTCCGCGTCTGGCTTCGCGTTGGGTAAATTTCAGCGCGTCCTCAGCTATCCAGCGCACCGGCTTATCTGCCAGCCCGGAGAGCTTGAGGTTGTAACTGGCCCAGTTGAGCGCGTGTTTGGAGGAATCCACGTGCGTCACTTCCGCGCCAGCTTTGGCAGCCGCCAAGGTGGCCAGCCCGGAGTATCCGAAGAGGTTCAAGACGCGTAAAGGGCGATTTTCCGATTGAATCCGTTCCATAATCCAATCCCAATGGCTGGCTTGTTCCGGGAAAACCCCGATGTGGCGGGATGTTCCCAGCTGCAATTGAAAAGTCAGGCTCTGGTAATGCAATTCCCAGCTTTTTTCAATCGGCTTGAGCAGCTGCCAGGAGCCACCGTACTCTTTATTCTCCTCGCGCAGGACCGCGTGCGCCTTCTGCCATTCCGCAGAGGGCAGTGATTTTTTCCAGACAGCCTGCGGTTCAGGGCTGATAAGCAGGTAGGGACCGAAACGTTCCAGGGTTTTCCCCTCGCCGCTGTCCAGCAGGGCGTACTCCCGCCAGTTTTCAGAAGCCAGGAGTTTGATTTCAGGAAGAGAGAATTTGGAAGGGGGCATAATTCACCATTAAAACCATCGGATCAGGAAACTCGTCAGAAACTCAACCAATAAACCCAACGCGACTGCTTTTTCCAGCGGGATGTGCAGCCGCAGGCGGGTGGGCTCGCGGTTGGCTCGGACCAGATCGGGGATAAGCAAGATTCCAGCGCAAACCAGCACAAAAATCACCGCGCGCAGGGGTAGGACGCGCAGGAAGAAAAACAGAATGATGCCGCTCAGCAGTGCAGCCAAAGTACATACCACAATCAGGAAATGAACCGCCCGGGCGCGGATGTTCAGGACGGTTTGGCGGGCTGGCATTTCATTCAGGGCTTTCAGACTGCTTTGTTCGTGCGTAATTTCCCCCAGGAGACTGAGAAAAACAACCATCAGGAAAAATATGAGGAGTTCGTTGGAGAAGCTCGGGCGAAAAGCCAGGTACCCGGAAAGAAAGAGCGCCGGAGCAAGCAGCCAACTGTGACCGGCCAGGTCCAGCATGGAAATGCCGTGTAAACGCGTGCCCCGCGCGGAATACAGCAGCCCGAACCCCAGCAGCACCAAACCCACCACAAGCAAACGCCAATCCAAAAGCGCGAAAAGCAGCAGGGATATCAGAGCGCTTGCGAGAGCCGTCAGGCTGGCTGTTGACGCTGAAATCGCGCCTTGCGCGATTGGGTTTGGCGAGGAATTCAATTCGCTGAAAGCATCCGACGGAGCGTCTGCCACCTGATTGAAAATAAACGTAAAGGCCGTGGCAAAGAAGTTCGCGGCGCACACCAAGATGAAACGCGCCCCAAACTCGCCTTGCGCGGCGGCGATACCGAGCAGGCTGTAGGCCAGGACGAAAAAGAAGTAATCCTTCGGCCGGATGAGCTGCAGGAAGGCCTGTGCGCGTTTGGTCATGCCCTGAGTATACCAGTGTTGCCGTGCCCAAAGCGGCTTTATGACTGAGCTTGGGTTCCTTTAGCGTGAATGGGTATAGAATAGATGGAAACGCAAAACCGGAGGAATTCAGATGGATTTTGACAGGATTATCGAGCGCAGAAATACGGAGAGCATCAAGTGGAAGTATTTCCCGGAGGATGTGCTGCCATTGTGGGTGGCGGACATGGACTTCGAAAGTCCGCCGGAGGTGCTTAAGGCACTGCATGAGCGCGTTGACCATGGAGTTTTTGGCTACGGAATTCCGCCAAAAGACCTGTCAGAAATCGTGGTGAAGTACATCTCCCGGCATTTTCACTGGGAGCCGCGACCATCGCAGGTGAGTTACATTCCTGGCATCGTGACCGGTTTCAACCTTGCCATCCGCGCCTTTTGCGAACCGGGCACATCCGTCCTGTTCAACACACCGGCTTACCCGCCTTTTTTTGGCGCGCCGCAATCCGCAAAGCTGCCTTTCGTCACAAACGCGCTTCTGCGCGGCGCGGACGGCTCTTACAGCATTGATTTTGAGCGTTTTGAGCAGCAGATTATCGCGGAGCACGTAAGCGTGTTCCTTCTGTGCAATCCGCAGAACCCGACCGGTCGGGTGTTCACGCGCGAGGAGTTGACGCGCCTGGCGGAAATCTGTCTGCGCCATAGAGTGCTCATCTGTTCTGATGAAATCCACAGCGATATTGTGTACGACGGCAGGCAGCACATTCCCATCGCCTCGCTCGACCCGGAGGTGGCGAACAGCACCCTGACGCTGATGGCGCCCAGCAAAACCTACAATATTGCCGGTCTTTACGCGTCGGTGGCGGTGATCAGCAACCCGGACCTGGCACGCAGATTCCAAGAGTTCAAAACCGGACTGATTAGCGGACCGGACCTGCTGGCGCTGACCGCCGCACGGGCGGCGTACCTGCATGGCGAAGCCTGGCTGAAGGAATTGCTGGAATATCTGCAAGCCAACCGTGATTGGCTGGCCGAGACACTTGCCAGGGACCTGCCCGGCGTGGAGATGCAAAAACCCGAAGGGACGTTTTTAGCCTGGCTGGACTGCCGAAAACTGGATTTGCCTTCCGAACCGCAGAAATTCTTCCAGGAACGCGCGCGGGTGGGCTTGAATTGCGGCGCGGATTACGGTGAGGATGGGCTTGGGTTTGTGCGCCTGAATTTCGGTACCCAGCGGGCAGTGCTGAAAGAGGCGCTGGATAGGATGACGACAGCGGTAAATGCCCGATAGGAATTGGTAATCGAATGAAAAAAGACCGGGTGACCGGTCTTTTGGTGGGCGGGGATGCGGGTTTACTTTTCGAGCACCACGACGTTGGCGGCTTGCTTTCCTTTAGGGCCGTCTTCAATCGTGAATTCTACCCGTTGACCTTCTCTGAGACGTTTGTAACCATCCATCTCAATAGCGGAAAAATGAACGAATACATCTTCGCCAGTTTCCTGACCGATAAAACCGTACCCCCTGGGGGCGCTGAACCATTTAATGGTACCAACCAGACGTTCTGACATTCTAACTCCCATTTCTTTCAAAAAAACGAAAATTCAATCTATCGATTAAAATTTAGCACGCCGAAGGATTTCTGTCAAGATTACCATAAATATTCGGGCGGCGGGACTGCCTGGCAGGCTAAACCGGGCGGCGGGACCTGTACGTCAATCTGCCAGGCGCTCCCAGGTTTCTGTAAGTATGATACAACTATGCGAGAGCGAGCCTCTTTCCATTTCAGAACAAGCCGCTGTCGCAAGGCAAATATCCACCAGACCGTTTGATTCACGGACACAGACATGACCATCAATGACCCACGCTACCTGAAGAAATTCCAATACCGCGATCCCACCAACCTCAATTCGCGTATCACGATTCACACGCTTTACAGCATCACAAAACAAACCTGGGCGGACTTTGTGTTCGAGCAGCTGCAGCCTTCAGCAGGGGAGCGCATTCTGGAATTGGGCTGCGGGCATGCCGCGCAGTGGCAAACGAACCTCGAGCGCCTTCCTCCCGGTGCCCGGCTGACCTTATCCGATTTATCCACGGGCATGGTAAAAGAAGCTCGGCACGCATTGGCGGCTGTGGGTCGGGCAACCTTTCTCAATCAGGAGGCGCAAACGCTGGCGTTCTCCGAACAGATTTTTGATGTCGTGATAACAAACCACATGCTTTACCATGTGCCTTCGCCCACCCGCGCCATCCAGGAAGCCGCCAGGGTGCTTAAACCCGGGGGCAGGCTGATAGCAGCCACGAACGGCGCCGGACATATGGCGGAACTGGATTTTTTGCTGCACGAATTTGAACCCCGCTTTGAAGCTGAAACAGCTATGAGCCGCCCTTTCAGCCTGGAAAACGGTCGCGAGCAGATTGAAGCTTATTTTGGCAGCGTGGAGTTAATCCCGTACGCGAGCGATTTGTGGGTGACGGACGCCGAGCCCTTGGCGGATTACGTTTTCAGCACCCCAACCGGGCAAATCTGGTTCTGTAAGGATCAGATTGGGGATATGTCCGCCTTCTTTCAGCGCAGGATTGACCGGGACGGCGGCATTTTCATCCACAAGTCCACCGGAATCTTCCGCGCAAATCAGCCCAGAAAATAATTCCCCGGTAGAAACCGGGTGTGTTTAATCAGCGAATTCCCATCACCAACAGAACAGCCGCAGAAACCAGGGCGCAATAGAGCGCGAAGGGCAGCAGGCTGCGGGTCCTGAGGAACCCCAGGAACCAGCGGATAACGAAATACCCGACCAGCCCGGCGATAACGAAACCGACGACCACAACAGGCAGCATAGAAACCAATCCGGGCATTGCAAAAAGGTCCTTCAGGGCCATCGCGCCGGCGGCAGTCATAATCGGGATTGCCAGCAGGAACGAGAAGCGCGCGGCATCCTGACGCTTGAGACCGCGGAAGAGTCCGCCAGAGATGGTGGCGCCGGAGCGGGAAATTCCAGGGAAAATCGAGGCGGCCTGAAACAAGCCGATGATGAGACTGTCCAGCCAGGTAAGTTGCGCGGTTTCGCGCGTCTTTTTGGTGAGCAGCTCACTCAGGGTAAGCAGCACGGCGGTGACGAACAGCATCACAGCGGTCAGCATTGGGTCGGAAAAAGCAGACTCCACAGTATCTTTGAGCAGCAAACCTGCCAAACCAGCCGGTATTGTCGCCAGAATGACGAGCCAACCAAGCCGGCTGTTCGCCTCTGCGAAGGGCTGTCGCGAGCGGATTCCAGCTGACCAGGCTTTGAGGATTTCCAGCAGGTCTTTCCAGAAGTATGCAATAACCGCGCCGAGAGTGCCGAGCTGAACCAGCACGTCAAAAACGAAAGCCTGGGTCGGGTCGAGCTGCCAATTGAGCAGGAAGGGCACCAATACCAGGTGCGCGGATGAAGAGACCGGTAAAAATTCTGTCAGACCCTGCACGATGCCGAGGATTACCGCCTGGATGACTGTCATTTTTCCGTCTCCTTGTTTCTTAGCTGCGCCAGTTTCTCCTGCGCGAATTGCTCAAAACTGCCGTCCAGAATCGCGGCGCGCATATCCCGGGTAAGCTGCACGAGAGTGTGCAAGTTGTGGATGGAGAGCAGCGAGGCTGCCAGCATTTCCTTGGCGTTCACCAGGTGGCGCAGGTAAGCCCGGCTGAAATGCTGACAGGTATAGCAGCCGCATTCCGGGTCTACCGGGCGCTCGTCCCGGGAGAAACTGGCATTCATCAGGTTCAGCCTTCCGTGCATGGTCATCGCGCTGTTGTGGCGTGCCAGGCGGGTGGGCAGCACGCAGTCGAAAATGTCGACACCGCGCCGCACGCTTTCAATCAGGTCTTCCGGAGTGCCTACGCCCATCAGGTAACGCGGTTTATCCCCGGGCAGGATGCTGTTTACTTCCGCGATGGTGCGGTACATGTCCGTTTTGGACTCACCCACCGACAGTCCTCCTATGGCGTGCCCTTGGAAATCCATCGCGCTGATTTGGTGCGCGGATTCGGTGCGCAAATCGGAAAAGATACCGCCCTGCACAATCCCGAACAGAGCCTGGTCTTCCCTTCGTTTCGCATCCAGGCAGCGCCTGGCCCATGCGTGGGTGCGGCGCATGGCGAGCCTGGAATAATCATAATCTGTGGGCACAGCGCATTCATCGAAAGCCATGACGATATCCGCGCCGAGGTTTTCCTGGATGCGCATAGATATTTCGGGGCTTAAGCGCTTCTGGGAGCCGTCAATATGAGACTTGAAAGTGACCCCGTCCTCATCAATCCTGCGGGTCTGGGTAAGAGAGAACACCTGAAAACCGCCTGAATCTGTCAGGATGGGCTTATTCCAGTGCATAAAGCGGTGCAGACCGCCCATTTCGGCCACCAATTCATCCCCCGGGCGCAAAAAGAGGTGGTAGGTGTTCGCGAGGACCATCTGCGCGCCTAATTCTTCCACCTGCGCCGGCGTTAGGGACTTTACCGTTGCCTGGGTGCCGACCGGCGCGAAAACAGGCGTGCTGAGTGCGCCATGCGGGGTTGTAAAGGTGCCGGCGCGCGCGTTCCCGTCCGTGCCGTCGAGTGTCCAGTTAAAAGGGGTCAATTCGTATCCTTCAAAAAAAACTTAATGCAATCTGCCAGCCACCGAGTATGCCGAGCTGGCTAAGAATAGGTTCAGAATATCTTTCTGCGTGGGTCTCACACAATTCTCAGGAATTTTACCTGATATTCCCAAACCGGAACATGACAAGGCGTTTTTCCGCTTGTAAGCTTTTTTTGAGGAGGTTATACTTAGCTGCTGTGGATATTAATAGTTACTCAACCTGGTTGGAAATAGACCTGAACGCCATCCGCAATAATGTTGCCAGAATTAAAGACCTGACAAAAGTGGAAGTGATGGCGGTTATTAAAGCCAATGGCTACGGCCACGGCGCCCGCCCGGCCGCGCAGGCCGCCGTGCAGGGCGGGGCAACCTGGTGCGGCGTTGCCCGCATCGAAGAAGCCCTCGCGCTGCGGCGGGCAGGCATCTCTTGCAAGCTGTTGGTGCTGGGGTACACCCCGCCCTCCAAAATCCCCGAAGCCATTGACCAGCAAATCGTCGTTTCACTTTTTGACCCGGATTTGGCGCGCAGCTATCAGGAGTTCGCGCGGATTAACGGCGGCATCCTGAAAACGCACGTCAAAGTGGAAACTGGCATGGGCAGGTTGGGCATGCTTCCCGAAGATGTGCCCCACTTTCTGAAAGAATTACGCGGCGGTCCAATCAGTGTCGAGGGCATCTTTACGCACTTTGCCCAGGCGGATGAACCGCAATCGGGCTATACCCACCGGCAAATCAAGATTTTCAACGACTTGCTCGCGCGGCTGGAGAGCGAGGACCTGAAACCGCAGGTTGTCCACGCAGCAAATTCCGCTGCAGTTCTTAACTTCCCTGAAGCCTGGTATGACCTCGTTCGCCCGGGCGACGCGATTTTTGGCATGGCGCCTTCCACGCTTAGCCCTCTCGGTCCAACTTTCAAACCAGCGCTTACGTGGAAAGCCCGCCTGATTTCGGTGCGCACCTACCCGGCGGGCAGTGGCATCAGCTACGGCTCCAAATATGTTACCACCAGCAGCGAACGCATCGGCGTGATGCCCATCGGTTACGGCGACGGTTTCAGGCGCATCGATAACCAGGAAGTACTGGTGGGCGGACAGCGCGTGCAGGTGGTGGGGCGCGTTTGCATGGACCAATGCATGCTGCAGTTGGACGCAGTCCCGGACGCGAAAGTTGGGGACGAAGTGGTGCTGATTGGCACGCAGGGCGGGGAAACGCTCAGCGTGGATGAGGTTGCCGAGCGCTGGTCCACGATCAACTACGAGGTCGTGTGCGGATTGGCGGACCGACTTCCCAGGATTTACCTCGAATGAACACACGCTTTATCAGCGCTGAACTTCACTGCCATACGCGCTATTCCCCGGACAGTCTGATGAAAATCCAGGCGCTGCTCCTGGCCTGCCGTAAAAAGGGAATTGACAAGGTGGCAGTGACCGACCACAACCGGCTGGAAGGCGCGCTGAAGGCGTACGAGCTTGCGCCTGAGCAGGTTGTCGTGGGAGAAGAAATTCAGACCACCCAGGGAGAGATTCTGGGTTATTTTCTGAGCGAGGAAATCCCTGCGGGATTGGAACCCATGGAAGTTGTGCGCCGGCTGCGCGCTCAAAAGGCGTTCATCAGCGTGGCGCATCCTTTCGACCCTTACCGCGGCTCCCACTGGCAAGCGGGCACCCTGCAAAGCCTGGCGCCGTTTCTGGACGGCATCGAAGTGTTCAACGCCCGCTGCGTGGAGAGCGCGTTCAATCAACAGGCGCGGGCATTCGCGCGCGACCTTGGCATTCCAGAAATGGTAGGCTCGGACGCTCACAGTACATTTGAGCTTGGCAGGGCGGTGCTCCACCTTCCGGACTTTAACAGCGCGGACGATCTGCGGACTGCACTGCGCAGCTCGCAGCAAAAAACGCAGCGTTCAGGCAGTTACGTGCATTTAATCTCCACCTGGGCAAAATTGGTAAAACGCGCCAGCAACGCCGAGTGAGGGACCGATGAAATAAAAGACCTGGATAAACCAGGTCTTTTTTATTATTTCAACAACGTGAAGATAAGCCAGCCAGCAAGCGTGAGGAACACGGCTGCCATGCCCAGTTTGACCGCCGCGGCATGTTTCTTCAGGAAAGCAGAGAGCTGCTTGGAGCTTGTGCCGTAGTACGCCAGGATGAATACCACAACCAGCGGAACGATGAACATTGTGTTGTAAAGCAGCAGGTAACCAATGGCTTTTCCGCGCAGTTCAGGCACGCTGCTCATGAAAATGATGGTTGGCAGGTAAATCTGACCTGTGCATGCCAGTTCCAGCAGCGAGACGAGTACGCCGCTGACGAAGGCGCCCAGCGCGTAACTGCCAATCTTATTGCTGTCGTGGATGGTAGCGTTGATGCGTTTGCGCACCGCTTTTGGCAGATTGAGGGTCATATCTTCCAGTTCGCCTTTGCGGGCGGTGAAGTAATCCCGGATGCTGAGCGCTGCCAGCACCAGACACAAGAGCGCGGTAAGCGCGTAAACAACGCTGCTGAGGACAGCCAGAGCGCCTTTGATGAGGTCCAGTACCCTGTAAAAACCCAGTCCGACCAGCAGGTAAGTGACAAACACACCGACGGTGAAGCTGATGCCGGTAAAGATAATCTCCTTACCTTTTCGCCCGCTGAGGGTGAGGTAGGAGATGAAGAATACAATGGTGGCAAAGGCGCAGGGGTTCAGCCCGTCCACCAGCCCGGCCAGCAGGATTGCCAGCCAACCGGCAGATTGAAAGCGTTCGCCGAGCACGCCTGTGGCTTGTTCTTCGTCAAACGCGTCCCAGAAGCGGGGGGAGCCAGAAGCGCTCAGGTTCTGAAGGACCGGTTCCAGATTTTGGGTGGTAATTTCCCCCTCACCAATCCAGGCCTGGTCCCCGATGAAGAGCGCAGGGACTTTCAGGTCGGCGCTGCGGCCGGTCCGTTCCGCCATCCAGTTCGCGAGGGGCGTGTTATCGTAGATATTCAACTCTTCAACGACGAGCTGCGGATAAAGCGAGCGAAGATAATTGATATCTGTATCAACGCGGTTGCATTCTTTGCATCCGACCTGATAGAAGTACACGGCGTAAATCGGAGCGTCCACAAGGCACGCTTCCGGGTTGGCAGTTGTACAGGCTTCCAGCTCAGCGGCTGCATTTTCCACCGGTATAGAGACCATCAGCTGGGGGTCAACCCCTGGAATCTCCGGAAAAGCGATACCACTGCCCACAATGCCTGCCGTAATTATCTCCGCCAGGCTTTCTTTGTTCGGGGCTTCCCCGATTAGAATTTGGTCCCCCAATACCACGGTGGGCAGTCCGCGCTGTTCAGGCTTCACCTGGTAGGATTCTTCCACAGCCAGCAGAGCCCGGTAATATTCCGGATTGCCAAGCTCGAGCAGACGCATGTCAATTTGCCCGGGGTATTCGGCTTGCAAGGGCTCTAAAACATTCGCGAGGATATCCAGGCAGTGGCTGCAGGTGTTGGAGTAGAAGTAATACCCGTGCACCTTCGCGCCGCTAAGGTCTTCTGCCGGGTTAACCGCTTCCGGGCCAATCCCCTGAGGGTTCGCCGAGCGAGCTGCCGCTGTTTGTGGAAGCAGCAATGCAAAGAACGTAAGCAGGGACAACAGGATAGAAATGGTGAACGCGTGTTTTCTAAGAGATCTCATTGTTTCTCATGCTGCGGATATCTATTCGCCCTCTGTCTTAAGCGTGTTTCGTGCGACAGGCGTAATTTTAGCACAGCGCGGCGCGAAACAAAGCTGCCATCGGGTAACCAGGCAAGAACTTAGCAAATTCATAAAATCGGAGCTCAGACGATTTCCACGCGGTCCAAGGGGAAGCGGCTGCGGGCGAAGGAATCAGAAAGCTTTTGTTTCCCTTCTGCTGAAATACCGGTAAGCAAAAGCCGCAGATAAAAACTGCCATCTTCAGCGGTGGTGTGCACAGTGCGGATGATGTTGCCATTGGCCTCTGAGACTAAACCAGCCAGATAGGCCAGCGTGCCGGGCCTATTGGCGGCGTTTGCCCCGGTGACTTCCACAGTAATCCACCCCAGGCCAACGCGGGAGATGCCAACCAGGTCCAATGCGGATTCGAGCTGCGCCAGGGAGATAGAGCCCCCGCCCACGGCAGAATAAAGGTCATCCAGGCTGGTGCAGGCCATCAACCCCAACACCTGTTCCACCCGGTTGTGCGCCAGCGCGGAAACATCTTCCAGCGCCAGAATACCTCGTTTCGCCAGCAGCGGATGAATAAGGGCTTTGCCTTTTTGGCTGGCCTCCTTCAACGCTTCTCTGGCAAGTACAATACGCAGGCGGCGGGCGGTGGAAACGTCGCAGTGGTCCAGCCACTCCGGTTTTGGCACCTGGTGAGGGCCGGTGCTGATGACTTCCACCACGTCCCCCGGGGAAAGTGTGTCGTAAAGGTGGCGTTCCTGGCCGTTTACCATCACTTTGCTGATCTTGTCCAGGTAGAATTCCTGAATCGCTGCAACGCCGTCGAGCACAGTGCCGCCTTCCTGCAGGAAGCGTGTGCCGCCGTAAGGGGTGAGGATTTGGACAGGGCGGTACTTGCTGATGTCTTTATTGTGGTTTATAGCATAGATGACGCCCCAGGTGTTTTCCCCTTCCATCTCTTCCGTGGCAATTGCTACCTCTAACGCGCCGACGCCCGGCTGCCAGGTGGTCACCTGCAGCGCGCGATAGCCGTTCTGCGGGGAGGCGATGTAATCGTCAAAGCGGTCCTGGTCCAGGTTCTTGCTGAAGTAGCGATTCACACGAGAAAGCAGCCTGTAACAAGCTGCTTCGTCGTTTTGCCGGACAATCATCCGAAAGCTCACGATGTCGTTTACCGCGGAAAAATCATCGAGGGAAGTGCGGCGGGCACGCGCCATGCGCTGAAGTTTGTCCCATGCCTGCCAATAACCGTTCACCGTAAAGCGAATCGCGCCGTCCAGACCTTCCGCTTCCATCAATCGCCCAAGCTCGACCAGGTTATAGTGGATAAAATTCAGGTTCAAACGTGGGTCGCGGTCGATTTTGGCTTTTACCGAGTCATAGGATTCGGGTTCGGCGTAGGGGAAAGCCATATCTTCAATCCAGCGGCGCCAGCGGTAGCAGTTGAGGATGCCAGCCAGTTTGCCGTAAGAACGGATTGCTTCGCTGGCTTTCTGGCACTGTTTGGCCGGGGACATGAATTGGAGCGTCATCATGTTGTGACTTTTATCGGCCAGCTTGACCACAAATACCGCAGGATCGCGGAACATGGCAATTTTGCGCAGTGTTTCCAACTCCCGCGTGCTGCCGTCGCGTGGGTTGCTCATTTTGGTCACGCCGTCGATGATATGGGCAATTTCTTCGCCTAATTCGCCCGGGAAGAGCGACCTGATCTTGTCAAGGCTTTCACCGGTATCCTCGATCGTGTCGTGGAGAAGGGCAGCAATCGTCCAGGACTCCTTGTGGACCAGGTTGTCCACGAAGCCGGCCACCCAGCCGCAGTGCGTTTCAAAATATGGCTCACCAGATAGGCGCAGCTGCCCGCCGTGCACTTGTTTGCCCCATTCCCAAGCACGCGCGATGGCCTCCGTGCGGGGGACAAACTGCTCCACATGGAACTCACCCAGGACGCGGGGACGGATTTCGGTGATGTTTTCAATCTCTACCATGGCTGCTTACCTTGCGAGGTGAGAAAAATAATATCCTTTAATTATAGCTTATTCCGGTGAAGGATGAGCGTTTTTTTACACAGTTTTTTTTACATTATTTTACAATTTTAAGGAAAATTAATGCTTTACTTTGATTGACCTACAGTGCCGCCAGTAGATAGAGATGCGCGCAGGCGGCAGTGATGAGGATTACCCAGAAATAGTTTTTTCGGGTCTTGTGGCGGAAGGTCAGCATGCCGAGCAACCCACCAGCCGCGCCGCCCAACACGCTCAGGCCGATCAGCATTTTTTCGGGGACGCGCCATTGGTTCAATCGCGCGGCGTTCTTGTCGAACCCGAAGAGCAAAAAGGTGAGGATGCTGAGGGCTAGGAAGAGATAAAGCATGGGCGGGGGTTTAGGGGTTAGAGTGTATTAGGAATAGTCTGAAATATATCATAAGGAAGGCTTAATAGCCTGTTTTTTAGTTCTAGAACTCCAGAAGCCTAAAGAAGCAAATTGATCTTAGTCTGACCGGCACCATTTTATTATTTAGGCGGAAAAATGATTGGTTTCCAATATTGGGTTGATCATAAAATTACAGGTTGATAATTCACTCATTATTCCGTAAATCGATTTTCTGGCTTATCATTAGTCCTGAGAGAGCAAGCCATGCCCAACACCCCCTATCACATCCCGGCCGCGCCAGCCGAAACCGAAATCCTGGTGGCCAATTCGCGCTTCATCGCCAGCCTCAGCCCGGCCTTCAGCGTGGAGGAAGCGCGCGCCTTCCAGAAGAGCATCCGCCAGCGCTTCCCGGACGCGACCCACCACGTGCCGGCTTTCGTCATCGGGCACGGCAACAGCGTCATCACGCACTGCTCGGACGACGGCGAGCCTTCCGGCACAGCCGGCAGGCCGGCGCTGGCTGTGCTGCAGGGCAGCGGGCTGGGGGACGCGGCGGTGGTGGTGACGCGCTACTTCGGCGGCACGCTGTTGGGCACCGGTGGGCTGGTTCGGGCGTATGGGGACGCGGTGCGGGAGCTGCTCAAGCTCGTCCGGAGGGCGGTAAAAGTCCCGACCACCACGCTCGGGCTGCAGCTGCCCTACCCGCTGTATGAGCAAGCGCAGCGCCTTGCAAGCGCCTGTGGAGCGGAGACGCTCGAAAGCCAGTTTCTGGCGGATGTGACGCTCATCCTGCGTTTGCGCGACGAGCGGCTGGAAGCTTTCCTGCTGCAGCTTAGCAACCTGAGCGCCGGGCAAATCCAGCCTGTTGTGCTGGAGCGCAACCCGGAGACTATTTTCCCATTGGAATGAACAAAAGGCTTCCACCGCTCGGCCGGGTGGAAGCAAAACAGGCGCGGGGATTAATTCAAGCGCTGCTGGATGTTGTAGAGCCGGTGGTAGTGGCCTTCCCTGGCAATCAGGTCGGCGTGTGTGCCGATTTCGGTGATGGCGCTGCCTTCCAGCACGGCGATTTGGTTGGCATTGCGGACGGTGGAAAGCCGGTGGGCGATGATGATGGTGGTCCGCCCCTGAATCAGGCGCTCCAGGGCTTCCTGGATGAGCATTTCGGTTTCAGCATCCACCGAAGAAGTGGCTTCATCCAGAATCAGGATGGGGCTGTTTTTTAGCAGCGCGCGGGCAATGGAGATGCGCTGTTTTTGCCCGCCGGAGAGTTTTACCCCGCGCTCGCCAACCATCGTATCGTAGCCTTCGGGCATGGCAGGGATGAACTCGTGCACATTGGCGATTTTGGCGGCGGTGAGCATTTCCTCTTCGCTGGCTTGCGGGTTGCCAAACAAAATGTTCTCGCGGATGCTGCCGTGAAAGAGGACTACGTCCTGCAGCACCATGCTGATTTGACCGCGCAGTTCCTTTGTGTCCAGGCAGCGGATATCAATGCCGTCCAGGGTGATTTTGCCGCCGCACACGTCGTAGAAGCGGGGGATAAGGCTGGCGAGGGTGGATTTCCCCACGCCGGTCGGACCTACGAGGGCGAGAGTGCTGCCGGCAGGGATGTCCAGCGTGACATCCTTCAGGATTGTTTCCTGGGGGATGTAATGGAAGTTCACGTTTTCAAAGCGCAGCGCGCCGCGCACAGGCTGTGGTAAAGGGATTGGGTTATCAGGCTCGGTAATATCCGGGGTTTCGTTCAGGATTTCCGCCACGCGCTCAAAGCCGGCCATCGATTCCTGCACGGCTTCCCAGGCGTTATTCAGGTTGCGCACGGGCTGATAAAAACTGTCCAGGTACAGGAAAAAGGCAACCAGGTCCGCGATTTGGAGCGAACCCCGCAGCGCCAGTTGGCTGCCGAAGAAGATGACAATCAGCTGCCCGAGCCCGGCGGCGAAATCCAGAATGGGCGTGAAAACTGCCATGATTTTCAGCGCCTTGAGATTTGAGCGCAGGTAGTTTTCGATGCGCGCGCCCACCTGGTCCATGGCGATATCTTCGTGCGCGAAAGCTTTAATCTCGCGTACTCCTGTGATATTGTCGTTCAGCACCGCGTTCAATTCTCCGAGTTGGCTCTGCCGGTTGCGAAAGGCGGGGCGGACCAGCTTCGCGTAGAGCATCAAGGTCAGCGCGATGATGGGGATGGGGATGAGCGTCAGCAAGGTCAGCTGCCAGCTCATGCTAAACAGGATCGCGGTAACCCCAATCAGGGTGACGACATTCACGAATACATCCGGCAGGGCGTGGGCAATCATGCGCTCGAACAGCTCGGTGTCATTAATCACGCGGGACATCAACTGCCCGGTTTGCTTATCTTCATAGTAACGCAGCGAGAGCCGTTGGAGTTGTTGGTACACCAGCTTGCGCGAGTCGGCGACCACGCCCCAGCCGGCAATATGCGCCTGGAAGGAACGCACAAATTGCATAAAGCCGCGCGCAATAAACACCAGCAGCGCGATGGCGCTCAGGCGGGTGATGGTATCCAGGGTGGTTTCCGCCAGGGAAGAGGCGGTCAATGTTCTGATGAGCGTCCGGATGAGCCAGGGGATGACAAGCTGCGCCGCGACCAACCCGAGCATGGTCAGCGTTGTCAGCGCGATGGGCCAGGCGTAGCGCTTGGCAAGTTTAAATAGAAGGGAATATGGTTTCATACTGCGTGGGCAAGCTGCGGTTCGCGGCTGATCAGGACGGTAGCGCAGCGGCCGATGATGGGCAGGCGAAAGCCCCAGGCGCGGCGAAAGGGTTCATCTTCCATCCAGAAAAGCTCTGTGTTGGCTTCAGCCCAGGAATTGATAAAGCCCCAGGGAGTCTGAAAGCTGCTGTGGTTGGTGTGCTCCGGGTCGTAGGCGGCAAAAACCATGGTGTGGCCAGCAGTCGCTTTGCTCTGGTTGTAGTTCCAGGTGGTCGCGCCGCGGTAAATGGCGGGCGCGCGACCGCGGCGCCAGTAGATGGTCACGAGCGCGGCCAGGTTGTCATCATCGGGCAGGTTGCGCAGGATTTCCGGCGATGTGTGCAGCAGGCGCGCGCTGACGGGCAAGCCGCGCGTGCGCGCCAGATAGTTCACGATGTTGACTTGCATTGGCGGGGTGACCGCCCAACCGGGCAGCACCCGGTAGAGCCTGCCGCGCCACCACAGGCGGTTGACTTCCGAGGATAATTCTTTGGGAGCCAGGCGTACCCCGCACAAAAGCTCCAGCGCGGCGGAAATCGCGTGCAGAGTGCAGTCGTTGCCTTCCTGCAGCGATTGGAAGCGCGCGAGCTCAATTTCGGGCATAGATTTTAGAAAGCGTTTTTTCACACGCCTATTTTACAATGGAAAAGCCTGGCGGGAGAGAGATTGGACCATTTTCCACAAAAAACCAGTTCGTGGAGCTGTTCGACATCCTGGCGGAGCAATTTGGATAGGACGGAACATCCATATTCGCATCATTTCGGGTATTTCAGGTTTGCATAAGGTTAAGCGTTTTGACAGTTCCGCGCCTTCATGGTATTTTAAATGAGCACATTCACAATCCAATTTGAGGTAACCCGATGCCCGGAAGCCAGGGTGTAAAGGTGGAAGCTGGTGCAAGTCCAGCGCTGTACCGCAACTGTAAATCGCAAGATAAGCCAGGAAGCCTGCCTCAATAACATCCTGTTGAAACCTTCTCGGATTAAGAAGGTGGGTATGTTT
>JBCFBH010000023.1:0-9653 GCA_038562595.1 Anaerolineaceae bacterium | reverse complement strand
CCAACACTACCCCAACCCTAATTCGAGTTGGGTTATTTTTTTGGAGGTAGCATTGAAAAAAACGACCCGACTATTGCTTTTCCTGCTTGTTCTGGTTTTATCTGCCTGCTCCACTGCGCCAGCAGTTCAGGCTCCCGCCACATCTGACGATTCGGCGGAACTGCGCGCTTTCCCGATTCAGTTCGCGCAGCATTTCACGCTGGAGTACGGTGACGGCTACAAAAAGCTGACCGTCACACAGCCGTGGGCAGGCGCGAGCGAAGCGCTGACCTACCTGCTGGTCCCGCGCGGCGGGGCTGCGCCCGCAGACCAGGAAAACGCGCTGGTGGTCGAAACGCCGGTTCGCACTTTTGTGGCCATGTCCACCACGTATTATCCCTTCCTGGAGCAGCTTGGGAAGCTGGACGCGCTCGTGGCGGTGGACGACGCGACCTATGTTTATAACCCGCAAGTGCGCGCGCGTGCCAGCGACGGCAGTCTCGAGCTGGTAGGCGGCGGCGGGGGCGGCGGCAGCGTGAACGTGGAAAAATTGCTGGAACTGAAACCAGACCTGATCATGACCAATGCCAGCGGTTCACCAGAACTGGACGCGCATCCGAAGCTGCTGGAAGCCGGCTTACCGGTGGTTATCAATGCCGATTACCTGGAACAAAGCCCGCTGGGAAGGGCGGAATGGGGCATTTTTATCGCCGCCTTTTTTGACCTTGAGAACTTCGCCGCGCAAGAGTTTGACTCGCTGGTGCAGCGCTACGAAGCAGCGAAAAAGCTTACGGAAACACTGCCCGAAAAGGTGAGCGTCTTTACCAACACGGATTACCAGGGCACCTGGTATGTTCCCGGAGGAGAAAGTTACGCCGCGCTGCTGCTGAAGGATGCCGGCGCCAACTATGTCTTCGCGGACCAGGCTGGATACGGAGCCGCGCCGTTGGCATTTGAAGCGGTCTTTGATACCGCTAAAGACGCGGATTATTGGTTGAACGTCGGGTTCGCCGCCGACCTGGATAGTCTGCTCGGCATGGATGCCCGTTATGCTGAATTCAAGGCATTCCAACAGGGCAGGGTGTTCAACTACAACGCGCGCGTGACGGAAATGGGCGGCTCGGATTACTTCGAGAGCGGAGTGGCGAACCCGGATGTCATCCTGAAGGATTTAATCCGCATCTTCTATCCGGACCTGCTGCCTGAACACGAGCTTTTTTACTACCGGCAATTGAACTGAGCCTGAGATGCCCGCACAACCGGAACGAACCCCTTCTGAGAGTAAACCGCCGGCTCGCGGCTGGATAATCGCGCTGTTCGCGTTGATTCTTGCCGCGGCGCTGGCGCTCAGCCTCAGCCTGGGGTCGGTCTCCATCCCTTTGAAGCAGATTTTCGGCATTTTCCTTGGAAAGCCTGCGCTGAGAGAAAGCTGGACGACGATTGTGCTGAATTTTCGACTGACAAAAGCGCTCACAGCGGTGCTGGTGGGGGCGGCGCTCTCGGTGGCTGGTTTGCAGATGCAAACCATGTTTCGCAACCCGCTGGCAGACCCCTTCATCCTCGGCATCAATTCCGGCGCGAGCCTGGGCGTGGCGCTGGCGGTGCTGGCAATTGGTGCCACTGGCAGCATTCTTCTGGCGGGCATCAGCACCGCCGGGGACCTGGGGCTGGCATTGGCTGCCTCGATTGGCGCAGGGTTGGTGCTTGGTTTGATTTTGCTGGTCGGGCAGCGCGTGAAGAACCCGACAACCCTGTTAATCCTGGGTTTGATGTTTGGTTACGCCGCCAGCGCGGTGACCAGCCTTTTGATTTACTTCAGCCTGCCGGAAAGGATTCAGGCTTACACTGTCTGGTCCTACGGCTCGTTCAGCGGCGTCACCTGGAGCCAGCTGCAAGTAATGGCGCCAGTAATTCTGGTGGGGCTCGGGCTGACGGTCTTTCTGCCCAAGCCGCTCAACGCGCTGCTGCTGGGCGAGGAATACGCGCGCAGCATGGGCGTGAACACGCGCTGGACCCGGGTCTTGATCCTGCTCAGCGCGTCCATCCTGGCAGGCACGGTAACCGCTTTTTGCGGACCAATCGGGTTTCTTGGCGTGGCGGTGCCGCACCTGTGCCGAAATCTGCTGCGCAGCGCGGACCACAAGCTGCTGCTGCCCGCGGTCGGCATACTCGGCGCGGCGCTGGCGCTCCTCGCGGACGCTATCGCCCAACTGCCAGGCAGTCAGTATGTGCTTCCAATCAATGTGGTGACATCACTCTTTGGCGCGCCGTTCGTCGTGTGGGTGATTATCCGACAACGCAAGGGAAGAACTTCGTTTTCCGTATGAACAGCACCATCCTCAGCGCGCGCGATTTGCAGATCGGTTTCCAGCCCTCCCGGGGCAGCCGCAAAGTGATTGCGAGCGGCTTGAACCTTGAACTGCGCGCGGGCGAGTTTGTTTGCCTGGCAGGGCCAAATGGGGTCGGAAAATCGACGCTCTTGCGAACAGTAAGCCGCCTGCAGCCCGCGTTGGGCGGCGAAGTGCGCCTGAGCGGTCGAGCGCTGCGCGAGTATTCCAACAAAGAGCTGGCAAGCCTGGTCAGCGTGGTGTTGACCGAGCAGGTGCAGGTGAACGTCATGCGCGTGCGTGAGCTGGTGGGGCTGGGGCGCTTTCCGCACACCGGGCTCTTTGACAGCCGCTCAGCGAAAGACGATCAGGCAATTGAAAAAGCGCTGGCGCTGACGGATGTAAGCCAGCTTGCGGACCGCTTTGTGCAGGAACTGAGCGACGGCGAAAGGCAGCGCGTGATGATCGCCCGGGCGCTGGCGCAGGAACCCCTGCTGCTTGTGCTCGATGAACCCACCGCTTTCCTGGATTTACCCGGCCGGATATCCATCATGCATCTGCTGCGGGATCTGGCGCGCGGCCACCAGCAGGCGGTGCTCACCTCCACCCACGATCTGGACCTGGCCATGCGCAGCGCAGACCGAATCTGGCTGATGAACCGCGATGGCAGCATCGCCCAGGGCTCGCCAGAAGACCTGGTGCTCAGCGGCCAGTTCGGGCACACCTTCAGTCAGGCCAACCTGCAATATAACATATCCACAGGGCAATTTGAAGAGAACAGTGGTGAAACAAGCCCTGTCGTGCTGTGCGCCGAAGGGTTAGCTGGCGCGTGGACAGCGCGCGCGCTGAGCAGGGCTGGTTTCGAGGTATTGGTGGAAGGCGCGCCTGAGCTGCCCTTGATTGAAGTGGAAGGACAGGGGAACGCGAATTGCTGGCGGCTGACCTGGCAGGGAGTGACCAGGGAGCTTAGCTCCATTTACGCGCTGCTGAGCGCGCTGCAAGAATAGGTTCAGGCAGACGGAAAAAATACTCCCACCAGCAGCGCGATCGTGGTAATAAAAATCAGTCCGGTTAACGCGTACCCCAACACATTTGAGAAGCGGTTGTTTGTCCACTTGCCCATAATGTTCCGGTCGTTTGCCAGGGAAAGTACCAGGATTAGGATAACCGGCAGCAGAATGGCATTTACCGACTGGGATAGGAGCATCATCTGGAACAAAGGCAAGCCAGGAATCAAAACGAATAGCATGCTGATCAGCATGATTCCCACGAAGATAGCATAGAACACCGGAGCGTCTTTGACTGGACGGTTTAGTCCGCGCTCGAAACCGAACGCCTCGCACATCGCGTAAGTGGTGGAAAGCGGCAGAACCGAAACCGCCAGAAGTGAAGCGCCCAACATCCCGACTGAAAAGAGTACGCTTGAAAAGGAACCTGCCAGCGGGCGGAGAGCCATGGCAGCTTCTTCCGCGCTATTCACCAGGATTCCTTTGGGAAAAAGTGTGGCTGCTGTGGTGATGATAATAAAAGCCGAGATGATGTTGCCCCAAACCGAGCCAACCACGACGTCCAGCCGGGTGTGTTTGTAGTCTTTCAAATCCGTGCCCTTATCCGCGATGGAAGCCTGCAAGTAAAAGATTCCCCAGGGTGTGATTGTGGTTCCGACGACAGCCAGGACCGACAGCAGATAATCGGATTCAAGTTTGATGGTTGGGGTCAGGGCGTCCTTCAGAATGATGCCCCAATCGGGCTTGATGACAAAGACCGTAATCACGTAGCTGAGGGCGGAAAGGCTCAGGAAGAGCAAAATCGTCTCGATGCTTTTGTAATTCCCGCGCAGGATGATGAGCCCGATCATTAAACCAGCCAGGGGAACCGTGAGATAGCGGCTGATGCCGAACAGCTCGCCTACCGCGGCGATGCCAGCGAATTGCGCCAGGGTGGTGCCGATGTTCGCCAGGAGCAAGCACGCCATCGCGAAGGCTGAGGTCCGGACCCCAAAACGTTCGCGGATGAGGTCCGCTGTACCTTTGCCGGTTACGACTCCCATGCGGGCGGCCATCTCCTGCACGAGCACTTCTCCGACTGTGATGAGGAGGATAATCCACAGGAAGCCGTAGCCGTATCTGGCGCCGGAAATGGAATAGGTGGCGATACCCGGCGCGTCATTATCCGCGCTGGCGGTAATCAAGCCCGGACCGATGATGGTGAAAAACAGGAAGAACCTGCGCAGCCAGAATGGAACCTTGAGTTGTCGCTTCATCGCTCCCCCGATTTATTTCCCGGAAAATCTTGGCAGCTTTTTCTTCCACGCGGTCGGAAGAACCGTATCGAGCGCGTCATCCACGGTGACGATGCCAATCATCTTCTTGGTCTCTGGTTCCACCACCGGCAGAGCCATCAGGTCGTATTTGGCTACCAGATAGGCCGCTTCTGCCTGCGGGGTGAGGGGGTTCACCTGCACGATGTCATCATCAATCCAGTCGGAAAGGGGTTGGTCCAGCGGCGCTGTCACCAAATCCCGCAGGCTGATAACGCCCTTCAGATGCTCCTGCTCATCCAACAAATAGACGTAGTACATGAACTCGTCTTCTTTGGCTTCTTCAGAGGAACGCAAATGGGTTAGAGCCTGCCCGACGTTGTAAGTATACGGAACCCAGGCAAACTCGGTGGTCATAATGCCGCCGGATGAGGTTTCCGGGTAGCCCAGCAAGGTGCGGACCTCCTCGGCGTCATCGTCTTCCATCAAGGTCAGCAGACGCTCGCTGACCTGGTCGTCCATATCTGCCAGGATGTCCGCTGCTTCGTCCGGGTCCATTTCTTCCAACACGTCCGCCGCGCGTTCCGGGTGCAAATGTGAAAGCACAGCCTGCTGGACTTCCTGCGAGCTTTGCTCAAGAGTGTCGGCCAGTTCTTCGTTGGGGAAGCCTTGCAGCAGAGCTTTGCTGGTGTGGCTGTCCAGGTCGTCCAGGATAGCGGCAATATCCGCGGGGGGCATCTGTACCAGCCTGGACTGGGAAACGCTCAGGCGTAGGGGGTCGTCATGCTCAATCGAGGCGACAAACTCCCAGGGGATTACGTGGGTCTTTGCTTCTTTTTTGAATGTGCGCGCGATGGATTTGCCGACATTTTCCAACCCGAGCCGGCGCAGCAGACCGTTCCCGCTGGCGTCCACCCCTGTAAGGAAAAACTGCTCACCTTTGCGAGCGATTTGAAGGTCGTTCACGCGTACCAGGCGTTTGCCTTCCGTATCCACAATTTGCTGGTCGAGCACGCGCTGTTTGAGCAGCAGCTCGTGACCTTTTGGAATGTAGGGGGCCAGCTTGGAGATGTCGGTCTTCAGCGTGATGCTGGGCCATAAGCTGGCGATGGACTGCGCGTCAATCAAATTTTGATTTTCAGGCGCGCCTTTGAGGACCAAGGCGGAAAGGGGAGGCGCACTTTTTTCCGTAGCGTTCACCATGATGTCATCGATTTTCCCGACCACATGGCCGAAGCCGTCCCAAACCTTTTGGTCGATAAGTTGACTTAAATAGATCATCACACACCTCCTCTACGTTTTCGTGCTGTATGTAGTTGGAAGAGAACACCTCAGGGGGCAGGCAGCTTATCCTTCCCCTGGTCCCGATGCATTACAGGACTGCGGTGGAGGATGAGCTTGGATGCCCGGGCTGACTTGCAGGACCAGATTGGTCGTCTGATGCAGGTTCGCTTCCGGTAACTAATTCGGTTTCCATTTTCATATCATCCAATATTCAAGATGATTATACCCCAGGGCTGCCCGGTAAGCGGTAACAAGTTTGGATAGATTTCATTTTCACAGCAAAGACTTTTGTTTTACTCCCCAAAGAAGCAGTCAGAAATTCGTTCTTCTGTGTGCCGCGCACCAGGGGCTTGTTGGATAAAAAAAAGAACTGTCGCCATCAGGGAATAGCAAGTCAATATTTACAGCGCTATCCAATCAACAGGAAGCCTGTGCAGGAAAAACAGTTTGAGCGGAGAAATGGGAAAGAAGGTGGTGTTTGGGTTCAGAAAGGATTGCGGCGAGAGCGGGCAGTTTGATGGTATTACGCAAACAACTCTGCCAGGCGCGGCACTTGCTGGCGAAGCACCCGTTCCTCTGTGCGCCAGGCAAACACATCGCCAACGCCGCCGTATTCAAAGGCGGCAATCTCCGGTTCGCGCCAGACGCCAGCACGAATCCGAGCCCGCGCCCATTCCGCGGCTTCCCAATCCTCCGGGCGCATCGCAAAATGGTCATTCAGATAGCCGCAGTAATTTTGCAGTCCGGTGATATGCAGCTCCGCCAGTCGCTCCATGGGCAGGCGCGCCACATAATCTTTGAGGTCCATGCCGAGGTAGTGGCAGCTGATGCGCGCGTGGGAAAGGTCTAAGAGCAGCCCGGCATCCGCTTCCACGATTGCCCGGGCAATCACATCCGGCGAAGAGCCGATTGTGCTTCCGTAGAAGTCCGCAATATAGGGCAGGTTCTCAACGACCAATTTTACGCCGGGCACTTTATCCTTGAGGTACTGCATTCCTGAAACCCAGCTCTTTAGCTGTTTCCGTCGGTCCACCGGGCTGCTGGGGTCCAGGTCCGGTCGTCCCATGAGATGGCAATTGAGGTGCGGGGTTTGGGTGCTGGCAAGCATCGCCCGGATAAGGCTGAAGTCCAGATGGTCAAAGCCGCCGTTACCAACGGAGATTTCAAAATGGACGTGCACCGGCCGAAGTGGTCTGGCGGCGCTGACGACGCCTTCCCATTCGGGGCACTTAAGCAAGTCGCAGTCTACCGCGCTTTCGCGCAGCAGCTTCTGCATTGGAACCGAATAATTAACCGCGAAACGCATGCTCAATCAGGCTCAGATTGTTTCCGGAGCAGCCGGAAGGTCGCTGTACGGGTCGAGTTTGGTTTCCAGTTCGTAGCGGAACTGCTGGGTATAGAGACGATAGTAGTGACCTTTCAGCAGCATCAACTCCTGATGGTTGCCGCTCTCCGCGATTTGTCCATCCCGGATGACAAGGATCCGATTCGCGTTTTTGATCGTCGACAGGCGGTGCGCGATGATGAAACTGGTGCGCCCGGTCATCAGCTTTTCCATCCCATTCTGGATTAGCGCTTCGGTGAGCGTGTCCACCGAGCTGGTGGCTTCATCCATCACGAAGATATCCGGGTTTGAGAGGATGGCGCGGGCAATGCTGATGAGCTGTTTTTGCCCAACAGAGAGCAGATTGCCTCCTTCGCCCACATTCTGGTCGTAGCCGTGCTCGAAGTGCGAGATGAAATTGTGCGCGCCTGCCAGTTTTGCCGCGTCTTCAATCTCTTCATCCGTGGCATCCAGTTTGCCGTAGCGAATATTCTCACGGATACTTCCGGAAAAGAGGTGCGGGGTTTGCAAAACCACGCCGATTCGCGACTGAATGGTTTGCAGAGAAAGGTCCAGATAATCCCTGCCTGCAATCCGAATGACGCCTTCAGTTGGCTCATAGAAGCGGCACAACAGGTTCACAATGGTTGTTTTCCCGCCGCCTGTCGGGCCAACCAGAGCTACCGACTGACCATACGGGATATGGAAGCTGAGATTGCGAATGACGGGTTCATCTTCTTCATACCGAAAGGATACCTCTTCGAAAGCGATATCACCCGCCAGTGAGGGAATTTCTCCGGCATCCGGGCGATTAATGATGCCTGGTTTGGTGTCTATCAGCGAAAACACGCGCTCCGACGAAGCCACTGCGTTCTGCATATCCGCGTACACGCGTGCCAGGTCCTGGATAGGCCAGAGGATCATCATAATATAGGAAACAAAGGCCTGCAGCCCGCCAATCGTGATAGCGCCGAGTTCCACTTTGATACCGCCGCGCCACAGAATTAAGCCCAGGGAGACCGCGCTGATCATCTGAATGGTGGGTTGGAAAAGCGCCGAGAGATACGCCGCGCGGTAACTGGACCTGTACATAGCTGAAGAGAGCACTTTGAAGTCCTTCAGGTTGCGGTCCTCGCGTCGCAGGGCTTTTACCACGCGCACGCCCGTGATGTTTTCGTTCAGGCTGGCGGTCATTTTGGAATTGGCTTTGCGCGACAGGCGGTAATGATGGTAAATGCGTAAACGGAATTTTAGAGCGGCATAAATCATCACCGGCAGCGAAAACAGAACAATTAACGCCAGCTGCCAGTCAATCGTGAACATGAACACCGCGGAAACGACGATGCTGACCACGGCATAGGTGCTATCAATGATGCCCCAGGTGAGCAGTTCCGCCATCTTTTCCGTGTCGGAGGTCACCCGCGACATTATCCACCCGAGCGGGGTCTTGCTGAAGTAAGACAGCGAGAGCTCTTGCAGATGGTTAAAGAGCTGTTTGCGCAGGTCATAGCGCACGCGCTCGCCCTGAACACCTACCAGATAAATGAAGAAGAAGACGCTGACAGCCTGGATTATCACAATTGCGCCGTAGATGGTGAAGAAACGCAGAACAGCGGTCTTGTCCTGCAAGATAATGCCCTCATCGATAATGCGTTTACTGAGAATAGTAAAGTAGGCATCCAGCAGGGATACGATTACAATGGCGACAACCCCCCCGAGCAGAGTCTTCCAATGCGGGCGCAGGATGCTGAACAAACGCTTCAGCACATTGCTATTTAATGGAACGTTGTCGTCCAGTTCATTTTCGTCATAATACGTGGACACGGTCAATTTCCTCTTGCAGCGCGCTGTCGATGCGCGTCTGAATTTCATAAATACTGCGATAGATGCCCGGCTGCTGAATCAGCTTGTCATGCCTGCCGGACTGCACAATTTTTCCCTGGTCAAAAACCAGGATCAGGTCAGCGCTCATGATGCTCTGAATGCGGTGCGCGATGATAAAGGTCGTGCGGTTTTCCATGAGCTTCTCGAGCGCCTGACGGATTTGTACTTCGGTTTCCATATCCACAGAAGAGGTCGAGTCATCCAGAATCAGGATGCGCGGATTGATTAGCAGCGTGCGCGCGATTGCCACGCGCTGTTTTTGACCACCGGAGAGCGTCACGCCGCGTTCACCCACCAGGGTGTCGTAGCCGTTGGCAAACTCCATGATGACATCATGGATAGCTGCTTCGCGGGCAGCCTGCTCAACTTCTTCCTGGCTGACTTCCCGCGCGATTCCGTAAGTGATGTTATCGCGGATGGAGCAGGAGAAGAGGAATGGTTCCTGTTCGACGATGCCAATCTGTGCGCGCAGGTATTGCCGCGGGTATTCGCGTAAGTCTACGCCGTCCAGAAGTATTTTCCCTTCCGTCACGTCGTAGAAACGCGGCAGCAAGTTCACCAGCGAAGTTTTGCCAGAGCCGGTGGAGCCGAGCAG
>JBCFBH010000022.1:0-26523 GCA_038562595.1 Anaerolineaceae bacterium | reverse complement strand
ATTGGAAGCGTGCACAATCTGGGCGCGGAGTTTGGTGCCTTCGCTGTACTTTTTCAAAATGAGCGCAGGGATTTCCTGAATAGCCTTCAGAAAAGAGCGCTTTTTGCCGATATCGTAATACTTGCCGTCGGTTTTATTGACCTCGATAATCGGTTTGATGCCCAGCAGAGAGGCCAGCAAACCTCTCAGATGGCTGATGCGTCCGCCGGCAATCAAATACTTTAAATCCGGCAGGGTAAAGTGCGCGTTGGTTGCTTCCTGGATTTGCTTCAGCATTCCCAGGATTTGCTCTTTGCCCCAGCCTGCTTTCACCGCGCGCGCCGCGGCTTCCACCTGCCAACCCGTGCCGGAGGAGAGCGTGAGCGTGTCGAGGACAGTCACGGAAGCATCCGCCTGACGGGCAGCCACTTCCGCGGCATTGCTGGTACCGCTTAGACCTGAAGAAATATGAATCGAAAGTATTTCGCGGTCAGTCTCAGCCAGTTTTTGGTAAGTTTCCTCGAAATCCCCCACGGAAGGCGTGGATGTGAGCGGCATTTGTTCAGTCTGGTCCAGCAGATCGTAAAACTCCTCCGGGGTCAAATCCACCCCACTAAGGTAAGTGCGCTCACCCAGCTGAACCTTCAAAGGCAGCATCGTAACCCCTAATTCCAGGCACTGCTCTCGGGTCAGGTCGCAGCCGCTGTCGGTAACAATTTTCATTTTTGTCCTCTTTTTCATGTTTTAAGCAAAATTCGCCTATCCGCAAGCAGTTTCGCCCGACAAGTGTCGGATACAGAGCTGTTTGGATTGACGGAAATGTTGACTGTTCGGTAACAATTCCATTATAGCACGCAAACCTTTATTAAATTGTCCTGCAAAATGTCCGGGGCTCCCATTCGCGGGGTCCGAATACCGTTTCGCGCCTACTCACTTAAGCGCTTGCTGCCACTGAGCAATGACCTTGCGGTTGCGCTTTTCCAGAGTGGCGCTCAGGCGCTCAATTTTCTCAAGCACATCGCTCAGCTGCCATCCGCGGCTGCTGATGGTCTCCTGGACAATCGTCAGGAGGTCAGCGCTCAGCGAAGCCTGGGTGAGCATATCCACCAGATGCCAGGGGGAATGCGCGCTTTTCAGGCAGTCCATCGTGATAAGTTCCAGCCGCCGCAGCGCCTCACGCATCATCGCCTGTCCGGTTTGCCGGCTGCTGGACTCGATATAAATGCGGTTGATTGGCTCCGTCCCGGATGCGCGCACACGCAGGTAATGATGGTCGTCGCCGTGCTCGTCCTCCAGCTGCATTTCCACCAGCTCGTAGCGGATTCCTCCCAGGTAGGTGATTTTGAGACCTGCCAGGCGCAGGTCCCGCGGATCTTCCCGCAGCGCAAGGTCAAGGTAATAGTTGATGAAGCCTTCTTTGGCCTCAAGCGGCGCGTCCACGTCCGCCCTGCCCGCGTGCGAGCTTGGGTCGGTAGAAGTTCCAAAGCTTTCCCACAAGCCGGGCAGGCGCACGGTGTCATCCCACAGCTCTTTCAAGGTCCTGAGCGGATTTTCCGGGCGGGTGCCGTAGTACGCCAGCATGTCCATAATCAGCAGGTCAGCCCAGGGGCCGTCCTTGTCGGTCACGTGCCCGCGCGAGGTCAAGCCCGAGGATTCCTCGCCGCCAATCAGGATGCGGTCGCGCCAGTTATCTGGCAGCACCTTGAGCGTATTGTAACGGTCGTCCATGCGCCGGATTTCTTCGATGTACTTGATGCCGACCGGCACCAAAAAGGCGTGTTTCAGCGCCCGACTGGCCACATCGCCCACGGGGCACTTATAGATACGCTGACCCACATATCCGGGCAGCGCGCCCTGCGCGGGTTCATTTTCCGCGTTCCCTGGAATCATGCCCGCCAGCGGTTCAATCAGGGGTGAGCCGGTCTGGGTGGCGATTACGCGCCCGGTCAATCCGCGGTCCACGCCCAGGTAGCGCACCAGCATGGTCAGGATTTGATTGGGGCGGAAGTAAACCCCGCCCTTATCCACGATGCCGTAGCGGTCGGCGTCGGTATCCATGCCCATACCCAGGTGCGCGCCGCTTTCTGCCACGGTCTGCTTGAGCAGGAAATTGAAGGGCTCTTCCGGATTGGCATAGTCCTGTCCGCCTAATTCCGGGTCCACTTCCGCGTGCAGCACGGTATGGCGCACGCCGGCTTCACCCAGCAGGCGGGTCAGGTAGCCGCGCCCGCTGCCGTGCATTTCATCCACGACTACGTGTTTATCGGCAAAGAAGCCCCGTATGCGGTCAAAATCAATCGGGATGCGCTGGTTGCCGTTTCCATTGTTCTTAATCCAGCGTACATACTGGTCCAACGGGTCGAACCCGGTCACAAGTCCGCGCGCTTCCGCGCTTTCCAACTCAGCCGCGCCGCCGCCCTGGTCTTCCAACTGCAGTTCGTTGATGCGGAAGGCGATAAAGTCGGTCACATTGGTGGGCGCCGGGTAACCCAGGCGGGGGTTGAATTTGATTCCCTGCCATTCGGGCGGATTGTGGCTGGCGGTGGCGATGATTAAGCCGGCGACGTCCTCAGGCGGCAGCACGTCGGTCTCGTAAAAGGCCAGCGCGGGGGTGGGCACATCCCGACTGCCGATGTCCACCCGGAAGCCGTTAGCCAGGCAGGTTTCTGCCACCCAGCGCGTGACGATATCGGAATTCCGGCGGGTATCGTGCCCGATGACCACGCGTTTGCCTGCCAGGTTCTCCGCGCCCACAAAGGCAGGCACGTTGCGGTTATTCATGAAATCGCAAATAGCCTGAACCACCTGGCGCGCGCGTTTCTCGGTGAAATCATTCTGCCAGCGTCCACGCACGCCCGAGGTGCCGAAACGCAGGTATTTGCGGTCGTAAATTTCCCGCAGCAGTCCGGCGCGCGTGCGCGTTCCCACCAGCAAAGGGTTGCTGGTGCGCACCCGCAGGGCAAACAAGCGCTCATAGATGTTGCCAATCTGGATAACACGGTAGGTCATAAAGCGGTCGGGGTCCTGCGCTTCATCCAGGCTGTCCAGCAGAGGCAGGATTTCGACGCGGATGTCCTCACGCAGGCTCTCAAAAACTGGCGCGCTCAAATACGATTTGGCTATCCGGATAGCAAGCCGGCGCATTTCCGCGCTTGCGGGCAGGTAATCCCCGTCCAACTCTCCGCGGTAGGCACGGGTTTTTTCGTCTTTAGGCTGGTAAAGCTCCAGGCGTCCCTGTGTGCCGGTTGCTGCCAGGGTCACCAGCAGGCTGAATACGCGCGAGGAGGTCGGCAGGTCTTCCGCGAGCAGATCCATGCGCCGCAGCACGAAATCCTCCAGCTCCACTAAAAATCGGGACATATCCGCAATCGCTGGCTGCCATTCTTCCGCTTTTTCCGCTGTGAGAATAGCGCGGTTGAGGCGGTTAAAACGCGGCGCCAGGTCCGCGCTGAAGCTTAAATCCGGGTTTTGGGTCATACAGGTCTCCTCATTTGGAATTTCACTCCGACCGCGGCATCAATCCGCCGTCTGATACATTCAAAACTTCAATTTTCGCGCCGGCAGGGGTGCCGGTTTCGCGCTGAATCAGCTCGCATACCCGCCAGGCTTGCCGCGCCACTTCGGCGGGCGTGTGGCGCGTGTCCGTCTCGAGCATCAGTCGGCATTTTGGCTCTGTGCCGGAGTAGCGCAGGTTCAGGCGCACCAGGCCGGGCAGCTCCCGCCGGAGCTCTGCCAGCAGCGCGTTGAGCGCGGGAATTTCCTCCAGCGCAGGTTTGCTCGCGACATTGCACGAGGCAATTAACTGCGGGTACTTTCCGATTTGACCGATGAGCGCGGAGAGCGGCTTCCAGCCGTTTTCCGCCAGCACGCGCAGCATAAACAGCGCGGTACGGATACCATCGCCAGTGCGGTGGCTCTCGTCCAGCAGGATAATATGCCCGGACTGTTCGCCGCCCAATCCCAGCTTGCCCGGCGCCTCTTCAGCGCGGCTCAAACGCAGCAGTTCTTCGCTGATGTATTTGTCGCCCACAGGCGTTTCAATCAACTGGATGCCTTTTTGCGTACAATAGCTTGCCAGCGCGCCGTTAGCCATGGTAGTGGTCACCAACGTTCCGCCCAGCAGCTCGCCGCGCGCCAGGAAAAAGTCCGCCAGAATGGCAAGCATATGGTCGCCATCCACCATGCGGCCGTTTTCATCCAAAAGGATAACGCGGTCTGCGTCGCCGTCAAAAGCCATCCCAAGGTCGGCGCCAGCCTCGCGCGTCAGGCGGCCAAGCACCGATGGATCTGAACGCAGAAATTCCGACCCGGCGCGGTCGTTGATGTTCAGTCCGTCCGGGGTGGTGTTCAACGTAATCACGCGCGCGCCCAGGTTTCGAAAGAGCTCCGGTGCTACTTCAAAAGCGGCGCCGTTGGCGCAGTCCAGCAGCAGGGTCTTGCCGCTCAAATCCAATCCGGGTTGGCTGGCAAGCAAGTCTTGCAGGTAATCCTCGCGCAAGTGTCCGCCGTCGCGCACCGCCTTGGGGCTGCTGCCGGGGTTTATTCCCAGCAGCGCTTCAATGGCAAGCTCAACATCCTCTGGCAGCTTCATGCCCTGCGCGTCGAGGAACTTGATGCCGTTCTCCGGCGCCGGGTTGTGGGAAGCCGAAATGACCACGCCGGCAGCCGCCCCGAGCTTTCGCGTTAGGAAGGCAATGCCCGGGGTAGGCAGCACGCCTAAATCAATCACCTGGGCGCCGCTTGCCAGCAGACCAGCGCTCAGCGCGGCCTGCAAGGCGGGTCCGGATACGCGTGTATCACGTCCGATGACAAAGAGAGGCTCGCTTTTGTGTTCGCCGCCCAAAACGCGTGCGGCTGCAGCGCCGAGCGAATGGACAAAATCTTCTGACATAGGCGGTTTGCCCGCCGTTCCGCGGATGCCGTCTGTTCCAAAATACCTTGGTTTAGTCATGCAAAAAGTCCAATAGTAAGAAATTTATGCGAAAACCAAATCCGCCACGACAGGCAGATGGTCTGAGCTGCGGTGCGCAAGGTTGTTATCAACCACTTCGCAGCGGTATTCCCGCAGCATACCCGCCGGAGAGATATAGAAGTGGTCCACCTCCCCCGCGAATGGATGCGTGGCAACTTGGTTTTCGGGTACAAGGCGGATAAAGCCCTTTTCCGCCTCCAGGATCGCGGAGAGCGCGTGCTCATCTGGATTGGCGTTAAAGTCACCGGTGAGGATCAGGGGTAAGCCAGCTTTGAGAATATTGGCGTCCACCAGGTCCAACACCCGCAGGATTTGTTCCGTCCGCAGTTCGCGCGCCATCCGGATTACGCCTTCCTGAGGTTCCGCACCGCGCTCACCCACCAGGGTGGTCAGGTGCAGGTTCACAAGATAAGGGAAAGGCGCGCGTTTGATGCGCGCGATGATGGCAAAGCGCGGATCGGTGTCGCGCGTGCCCTCGTAGGTCGGCGGTTGAAAGATAGGCACATTGCGGGGAAAGCCGTCCTGCTTTTCAGACCCCAGCCTGGCAAAGGGTATTCTGGAAAAAATCGCGTTGCCTTTGGACCAGTCCCACCAGTCTTTGAACAGACTCTCGACCATCAGGTCTTTGCGAACCTGCATATGGCGCTTCATCGAGAGCGTCTCGCCGTAGTAAGAATAAGAAAACTGCGCGCCTTCGCAGATTAAGTCCACCATGCTGTGTTTGATGCCGTCCCCGTCCACGTATTGGGCAATCTCCTGGACGCACAGCAGGTCTGGCTTGATTTGGCGGATCAGAGCGAGCAGAGCTTCGCTGCGGCTGGCATTGGTTTCCAGCGTGCCGCTGAAGTTTTTGAGCCCACCCCCCAGGTTCAGAGTCATGACGCGCAAGGATGATTTCAACAGGTCGCTTCCTTTTTCAACTTTCTGCGAGGATTATACCAATTTATTCCTTGGCTTTCAGCGCGCGTCAGAAGCTGCTCCAAGACGGCGGGTTATCCAGAAGAAGCCGCTGCTTCCACTCTTATCCAGCCCGCCACCTACGCGCAGTCCCGCAAGGCGCACAGCGGAAGTTGGTCGAGGTTATGCTCCGAAAAACACCCTCCTGTTCTCCAGCGAAAGCTGACGACCTTGTATTTGCGCTTTTGAATAAGCTTTAATTGGTTATTCAGCAGCTCTTTTCATAAAATATACTTAAGAGATCAGAAACGAGACGGCATATGACCCCACCAGAAGAAACTCCCAACAGACCCGACGACGCGATCACGCCGCAAAAACTCTACCTCACCCGCCGGCAGTTCCTGAAAGCCGCGGGCATCGTCAGCGCGGGCGCCTTTCTGGCTGCCTGCCTGGGGACGCCTGACGGAGCCTCCCCTACCAACCCCGCCCTGGTGGATGAACAAACGAAACGCGAGCTGGCGGAAAATTACAACAATTATTACGAGTTCAGCCTTTCCAAGACCTCCGTGGCAGAAGTGGCGCAAGATTTCAGCATGCGCCCATGGCAGGTCGAGATCGGCGGATTGGTGAAAAACCCGAAAAAGTACAGCATGGAAGACATTCTCGGACGTTTTCCACAGGAAGAACGCGTTTACCGCATGCGCTGCGTGGAAGGCTGGTCGATGGTGCTGCCCTGGCAGGGTTTTCCTCTATCCAGATTGCTGGAGGACGTGGAGCCCTTGCCCGAAGCCCAATACGTCGGCTTTATGTCGGTGCTGCGCCCGGAGGAAATGCCCGGACAAACCAGCTTGAATTTCCCCTGGCCGTACCTGGAGGGTCTGCGCCTGGATGAAGCCCGCCACGACCTGACCATTCTGGCGACAGGCTTATACGGCGACCCGCTGCCCCCTCAGAACGGCGGCCCGCTGCGCCTGGTGGTGCCCTGGAAGTACGGCTTTAAAAGCGTAAAAGCGGTGGTGCGCATTACCTTACAGGCTGACCAACCCGTCACTTTCTGGAACGCGATTGCCCCGCAAGAGTACGGCTTCTACGCGAATGTTAACCCCTCGATAGACCATCCGCGCTGGACGCAAAGCGAAGAACGCCGCATCGGGGAAAACGGCTCAAGACCTACGCTCCTCTTTAATGGATACGACCAGGTCGCCCCGCTTTATGAGGGCATGGACCTGCATCTGAATTTTTGAGGGTGGAGGCCGCGCTTATTTTTTAGGCGGGTTCACCGGGCACGTGGTTCCGCCTTCTTCCACCACCACGGGAATAGTGTCGTTTTCAAAGGCGTTGATGAATTCAACGATCTTTTCAACCGGGATATCCCACACAAAGGTATCGCCAAGCCGCGCGATATTCGCGCGCCCCTGCACCATCCACTCATCCGGGAAACGCACAAACTGCAAATTTTCATTGGAGAGTTTGGGCAACAGGCAGATTAGCTGGCGGATTTGCGCCAGGGTGAGGTCCGTCTGAATGTCATCCAACACCGAAAACACCATATTTGGTACGCTGGTGAGGATTTCAGGGCTGTTCAGTTTGTCTTGAATGCTGCAAATCAACAGGGTCTGGTGGTCCGTACGCGCCACTTCACCGTAGCGATCGCGGATGCGCACAAAACTGAGGGCGTCAAAACCGGTCAGGTGGTTCCAGCCCTTCGGAAAGTAACCCTGCCCCTGTTTGTAAGGGTCCACGTCATCCATGCCCAGCGGTCTGCCGTCAACAGGCTCGTTCAGGTATAAGTCCACGCCTCCCATCGCGTCAATGATTTCTTCAAACGCGATCATGTTCACCGCGGCGTAGTTATCCACGTACAGGTCATAGTTGTGTGCCAAAACGCGCGCCAGCAGCCCCATCCCGCCGCCGGTGCCCGTGTAGTAGCTCATGCCCGGGCTTCCGTAAAAATAAGCCTGGTTCAGCTTGGCGTTTGGCACGTCTGCCGCCTTGGCTTCGATGATATCAACCAGTTCCACTTTCAGGTCCCGCGGAAGGGTGAGAACGGTTACCTTGGGGGTCACAAAATCCACGCGGATGACGCGCATTACGTCCGAGAGGCCGTAGGTATAGTTAGGGTCGTCGGTATCAATCCCGGCCGCGATGATATACATCACTTCCGGGCCACCGCACAGAGGCCTGGGAGCAGTCGCCGTAAAGCTGGTGCTCGGCAGCTGTGTGGCATCCTCGCTGGTTGGGGTCAGGCTGGCGCTTTCCGTCTGCGCGCCAGGCGTGCCGATTTGCGCGGTGGGAGTTTCCGCCGTGCGTGAGGGCAGTGTAATCGCTTCACCCATCGGTTTATTCCAGCGGTTAGCCAGGAACAATCCACCGCCGATGATCACCACAGCGGCAAGGACAAGTATCACAATGAGTATGTTCTTCTTCATATCCTTATTCCATCGTCTGATTTTCCAAGAATGGTCTTTGTGAATTATAGCGTACTTGGCGAATAGTATAATGAGCCCAGAGGGATGATGATGGACCTGATACACTTCTTTGGATACGACCCGGAAAACAGTGAGGAACGGGACAGTCTGATAGCGTTCGTGAGCAGCCGCCTTTCCTCAATGGAAATTGGCGCGTGGGATTACTATTCTTACCGCAGCCAGCAGGGTCCGGAATTTTACTTCGCGAGAGAGCGGGGAGCGGAGCCGTTCAGCTTCAACATTCATCTGCACGGCTTTACTGACGAATTTCTGATTCTGACTGAGCGTCTTTCCGACCCCGAAGCCCCCATGGACGGGCTCATCAAAGCCAGGACCGACAGCGGAGAAACTTTTTTTTGGGAAAATCCACGCGCTGAAGGAGATGAAATCCCCGAAAGGCGTGAGAACATGCCGCTGGTTTTCAAGCCGCCCAACTTTCACTGGTATGACCACCTCAAATTTCCAGCCCGCGCGCGGGTTCAGCTGGCGGCTTTTCCATTCCAGGTTGAGCTCTTCCCGCATGGATATCATTTTCCGGTGTCGGACAAGGCTCAGGAAGATTTGCTGCGCTTTTACGCCTCGCCAATCGGCCTGCGGCTGGTGGAGGACAATCTTTTCCACCCCATTCTTGAGTTTGGCGGCATCATCACGGCTGTAAGCAGCTTTACCTATGAGCTTAGCAATCGGCTGATGCACCTGGCGAGCGTACAGACCCTGGGCTTATGCATGGATATGCTCATTCCGGCGAGCGCGACGGACAGCGCGCCCACCCCCGGAATGTCCGTGCGCGCCAGCTGCTGGCTTACCGGGAGAATCAAAGAAGTCTATCCTGCCAGGCTGGAGGAAGCAGTGCCTTCATGGGTATTTCTGCTGCAGACGCGGGTCGCGGGCGCTTTTTATCACGACCTGGGGGAAAAAAGCCAAATGCTCGGCTTCTGGGATTACCTCGCACTGCAAAGGGAACCGGAAAACCCGCATGATCCGCGCGCTGTGGCAGTGTTGACCCCTGACGGGGACATGCTCGGCTACATTCCCCGGGACCGCAATCATGAAATTGCCGCATTGTTGGATCAGGGCGAGAAAATGCACGCCCGCCTGATCTATAAATTCCTTCGGGATTCCACCCAGGAGTATATTATCCGGATTTACACTCGCAATTCAGTTCGTCTGGATAGGTAGAATTGGGATTTAGACGGGCAGACGCAGGCTGAAAATCGCGCCGCCCTGAGGATGGTTTTCAGCGCTCAGGCTTCCGCCGTGCGCCTCTGCCAGGTTCCGTGCAATCGCCAGCCCCAAACCCGTTCCGCCGCTGGCGCGTTCCCGGCTGGGGTCCGAGCGATAAAAACGGTCAAAAACATAGGGCAGGTCGTTGGGGGCAATGCCATCTCCGTGGTCGCGCACGTCCACCCGCGCGAACGCGCCTTCCTGGCGCATCACGATTTCAATTGCCGTGCCTGGTTTGGTATAGCGCTGGGCGTTTATCAGCAGGTTGTGGAAAATCTGCAGGATTCTGTCCGGGTCTACGTTTACCAGCGGCAGGGGGTTCTCGCAGTGCGTTTCCACCCTCAGGTTCCTGGCGGCAAAAGCGGCTTCAAAGCTCTGCAGCGCTGTCTGGCAGAGCGCGCGTAAGTCTGTAAGGCGTTTGTTCAGGCTGAGTTTGCCCGCGTCGGCAAGGGCGAGCACGCGTAAATCGTCCACCAGGCGGATAAGCAGCGCGTTCTGCTCGCGAATGGGCTTCAGCGCGTTGAGGTCAAGCGGAAACAGGCCGTCTTCCAGGGCTTCCAGCTGCGCTCGCTGCACAGCCAGCGGGTTGCGCAGTTCGTGGGCGATATCGGCGGTGAGCGCCTGGCGTGTCGCCTCCGCGGATTGCAGAGAGGCGGCCATCGTGTTCAGCGTTTTCCCCAGCCGCTCGGCTTCGGGATAACTATTTATCTGCACACGTTCACTCAAATCACCGGAGGCAATACTTTCCGCGGTCTCTGTCAACTCGCGGATCGGTCTGACGAACAGGTTCGTCAGCACCAGCGCCAGCAGCAGCGCCGCCAGGATGGAAACCAGCGCGGCGGTCAGGATGGCTTGCTGAACTTGCTGCAGCAGCTGGGATTCAAAGTTCGCCGGCAGGTTCGGGAGCGCGTTCGGCACGACCAGGTACCCAATCAACGCGCCGTTCTGTTCCAGCGCGATGGCCGCGCCGCGTTCTGCTTTCGTGAGGAAAGTCCCTATCCTGGCGGGTTCGTTCGCGTAAATAATCTTCCCATTTTCATCCGCGAGGATTCCATTTGCGCGAATAATCGTGGCAGAGCCGCCCACCCCCTGACCCTGAGCTTCGCCGGCACCCTGACCCTGACGCTGACCGCCCATCGGATTGGAGCTTTCTCCCATCATGGTGTTTTCGGTGCCGGATTCCATGAACATCATTTCCACACCAGACCACGAACCGCGGCTTTGGTAATAGCTATTGAGTTCCTCCGCGAACATCATGCTGTTTCCGTTCATGCTCATGCGAAGATACCCGCGTACCTGCGTGTTCGCGGAATAATTGGAAACCACCAGGACCGTACCCAAAGCGGCGATAATCACAATCAGAAAAGCTATCAGAAGGCGGGCGCGCATTCTAACTCTCCATCCGGCTGGCGCGGTAACCAACCCCAAAAACTGTCTCGATATACTGCCCGGCAGGGTCTGCTTCTTTCAGCTTCCGCCGCAAATTCTTGACGTGCACATCCACGCTGCGCTCGTATCCTTCATAACTGACGCCCTGAGCCGCTTCCAGAAGCTGCAGACGCGTGAAAGCCCTGCCCGGCTGGGAGACCAGCAATTGCAGCATACCAAATTCGGTTGGAGTCAGCTCCAGCTGCTTGCCCGCGAGCGCGACCCGGTGCGCCTCGGGTTCCAGGCTCAGTTTTCCGAGCGTCAGGACAGCCTTAGGCTCCGGCTCCCGAACGCCGCGGCGCAAAACAGCTTTCACGCGCGCCACGACTTCGCGCGGGGAGTACGGCTTGGATACATAGTCGTCCGCGCCCAACTCCAGGCCGATTAGCCGGTCAATTTCATCCACTCGGGCGGTCGCCATAATAATTGGAATGTCCCGGGTCTTGCGCATTTCGCGGGCAAGTTCCAGCCCATCCCGGCCTGGCAGGTTCAGGTCCAGCAGCACCAGGTCGGGTTTTTCCTGCTCATACAGGCGCAGCCCCTCATCTCCGGAAAAAGCGCCAAGCGCGCGGTAACCGGCGCGGGTGAGGTAAGCCTGCAGCACTTTGTTAAGTTCTCTTTCATCTTCGACGACAAGGATAAGAGACATCATGGTCAGATCCTGAAGGTGGCAGCCGCTCCCGAGCGTGAGTGGCTGGTGATTATTCGATATACATAGTGTACCCAATCTTCCTGCTTTAGTAATGGTTCAGCCTGTACTATGCTCCTCAAAAAGCCAATCTTCATCAGTTCTTCATATCCCCTTCACCGCCTGCAAACTTCAGTAGGATATTCTATGCACATCAACGGCAGAAAACTATCGGCCGGAAAATCATTAAGGAGTGAACAATGAAAAAGACAATCATAAGCCTCGCGATCGCAACCCTGGTTCTGGGCATCGCAATTTTTGGAGCGGCGAGCGCCGTCTCCGCGCAGGGCGCTGAAACGGACATGCTGGCGGACGGGTTGGCAGCGCCGCTGGTCACCCGCAGGGGGTGGGCTGGAAACGGTGAGAGCTGCGGAGACAGCGGCGCTTGCGACGGAACGCAATTGCAGCAGCGTCTGCAAGACGGAAGCGCCGAAAACTGCCCGAACCCTGAGGGCTGCACGCTGCAGCAGAACGGCTTTGGCTGGGCTGAAGATGGCGCCGGCCAGCAGTTCCAGTTCGGGAACCAGGGCGCGGAAGCCTGCCCGAATGGCGGCACCTGCGCGCTGGACCAGACCCAAACCCGCCAGCAGCTGCGCGACGGCAGCTGCGGAGCTGAACCGGGCACCGGCGCGGGAATGAGAACCCGCAGCGGCTGGGGAAACTGAGCCTTCCCTCAGTGTCTGGCATAAGAGCACGCGCCTAAAAGCGCGTGCTTTTTTTCGGTCAAGCTGGAAAGGAGTGTGGGAAATTAGCGAGCAGGCATTTCCGCGCGAATTTACAGCCGGAGAACCAATGCGGAATGCTTGACACTCTTCCGTCAAACTCGTATAATACCGTTTGCCTTCCCTGGTAGCTCAATCGGCAGAGCGGGCGGCTGTTAACCGCTAGGTTAGAGGTTCGAGTCCTCTCCGGGGAGCTGAAAGCCTGAAAAGTCTCTGGCATTGTCAGAGACCTTTTTGTCAGGCTGCTGTGCTATAATTCGCACACGAATTGGCCCTGTAGCTCAATTGGCAGAGCAAGCGCCTCTTAAGCGTTAGGTTCTGGGTTCGAGTCCCAGCAGGGTCATTTTTTATTTAACTCCCCCCACTTTCAATCCCCTGCGCTGAAGTGTTTCCCCAGGGGGGCTGCCTATCAGCCCTGCAGTTGTCTTTGCACGAATTTCCATGCCTTATAAATGCGCTTGTCCGGGTAATAGCCCATCAAAGGAATTACCTTTTCTTTCCGCTGCGTACGAAAGGCGCGGAGGACCGCCTTGCTGAACAGCCACAGGTTGCCGGTGGAGGTGCTGCCTTTGTGGACGATGAACACCGTGAATTGGTCGTCCACCACCAGCGGGCGGTGTTCCTTGATGAGGTTGAGCCACAGGCTGTATTCCACCACGTAGCCTTTGGTCTCGTTAAAGCCGCCGTACTGCAGCACAGCCTCGCGGCGCATCATGGTGTTCTCGTGTGAGATGAAGTTCATCGCGGAAAGCGCGCGCCGCGCGTCCCAACGCAGGAGCAGCGTCTGCGGAATTTTGTATCGCCTGCCGCGAATTTCCACCAAAAAGTTGCCGGTCAGCCACACCAACCCGGGGTTATTATGAAAGGGCCCCGCGGCGCGTTCCAGAGCGCCCTCATCCAGATAATAATCATCCGAATGCAGGTAGTGGATCAGATCTCCGCTGGCGACCGCGGTCGCGGTGTTCAGCGCGTTTGCCACGCCTTTCGCCTCGGATTGGATGCAGTAGATTGGGTAGCGCCCGGCGTTGCGCGCCGTGTACTCCCGGATGATTTCAGATGTGCGGTCGCTGGAATAAGAATCGTTGATGATATGCTCGATATTCCCGTAGCTTTGCCGCTCCACAGACTCCAAGGCCTTGCCCAGGTACTTTTCGCTGTTGTAAGTACAGGTGACGATGCTGATTTTAGGGAAGGTGGACATTTCCATAGGATAACCTCGCAATTCGAAGCTTTGATTGTACTATCATCTTCGCGTTTAGACCGCAGTCGTTCACACGCAGTCGTTCACCCGCGTGATGCCTCAAATTAAAATGTTACTTTAGGGTTATCGTCTTGCCCCGGCTGTGTTTCCGCTATAATTGGAGTGACAGTCCGGATTTTACCTAAGGATGAATGCCATGAAAGCCCCTCGCTTCTTTCTTCCGCTTCTGCTGCTCGCGGTTCTGTTCTCTTCCTGCGCGCCCGCCCAACCCACTGCCACGAGCACAGTTCCAATCGAAACAACCCCCACCAATCCCCCCCTCCCGACGACGCCGCTCAATATCCCGCCGGCGCCAGAGGGCATGGTCATCGTCCCGGCCGGGGAGTTCCGGATGGGCTGCGACCCCGCCCAAAACAGCGGCTATGCCTGCCCGAAAGACGAACTGCCCCTGCATACGCTAACACTGAAGGCGTTCTTTATCGACCGCTACGAGGTGACCAACGCGCGCTATGCCGAATGCGTCCAGGCGCAGGCCTGCCGACCGCCCTTGGTGCTCTCCTCAGAAACGCGGGAGCATTATTACGACGACCCTTCCTTCGCGGATTTTCCGGTGGTCAATGTGAGCTGGAAGGATGCCGATGCGTTCTGCCAGTGGGCCGGCAAGCGCCTCCCCACCGAAGCCGAATGGGAAAAAGCTGCCCGGGGAGGCATCCATGCGGCCTTTCCCTGGGGCAACGACGAGCCAAGCTGCATCTTGGCGAACGCCTTTGACCCGCTCTCCGGGCAGTTATGCCTTGGCGATACCAGCGCGGTGGGCACCCACCCGGACGGAGCCTCTGCTTTTGGCGCGGAGGATATGGCGGGCAACGTGTGGGAATGGGTGAGCGACTGGTATGCGAACAGCTACTACGCCGAGTCTCCCACGGTAGACCCCGGCGGACCGCAAGGGGAGGTTGAGAAAGCTTTGCGCGGGGGCAGTTGGGTCAGCCGCTCGATTTACCTGCGCGTCGCAGCCCGCAGCTACGACCTGAATTTCAATAGCAGCGACGACGCAGGTTTCCGCTGCGCCGTGGACAGCGCCCCCTGAAAAAGGCGAAAATTTCACCCCGAGGCGCCCAAAGCGGCAGAGTATAATTCTTTCCACTGCCCAGCCTGTGAGGAGAAACAATGCCCGCTGATAACGCCCAAACCCAGCCAGACCCCGCCATCCGCTTGTTTGACTCAAATTTTCTCGAGTTCTTCACGCACATCAGTCCGGCGGCTGTGTTGGCGGTGTTCCTGCCTTTGATTAGTTTTCTGCTCTGGCGCGCGGCGCGCCTGAACCCCACAGCCTGGTGGAACGTTCCGCTGGCTTTCGGGATTGGCATGCTCATCTGGCCGCTGACGGAATATCTGCTGCACCGCTTTGTGTTCCATTGGAAGCCTGCCAACCCCAGCGAGCGCACGCAGCGCTTTCTGTTCCTGATGCACGGCGTGCACCACGCCCAGCCGCGTGAGAAAACCCGCCTGGTCATGCCGCCGGTCGTCAGCCTGCCCATGGCGGCGCTGTTTTATGGGCTGTTCTGGTTGGTGGTAGGCCAGCTGTTTGGCGCGCCCGGGTATGTGGATGCGATTACGGCTGGCTTTTTGCTTGGCTACGTGATTTATGACATGACCCACTACGCGCTGCACCATTTCAGTCTGAAAGGCGCCTACTTCCGCAAACTTCGCCGGCACCACATGGCGCACCACTTCAAGACCCCCAGCGCCAGGTACGGCGTCTCCACCTGGTTTTGGGATAACATCTTCAGGACCAACCCGGCAGAGTAAGATTCTTATCCTATAATCAAATGCACGCGCTATTGCTGGATAAGCCGGTACACAATCCAGTCGTCAATCATTTCCTCCGGCTGGTAATAAGACATTAACAGGCGTACTTTTTCGGTAATTTGCGCGTTTTCCCCGGGGAAGTCCAGAAAGCCCCAGCCTTCCATTTTCGTATCAATCATCAGCACAGGTTTGGCAATCAAAAGCTCATCCAGGAATTCCAGCGCCCGCCCCTGCCCTGCAGCGTCCGCGTCCATCAGCGGGCGCATCACCAGGTAGCGCGTCGGGCTCTCGCGTTGGGCAAAGTAGTTCACGCGCGTATCCCGCCAGACCAAAACCGTATCCTCCGGTCTGGTGTTCTCGCGGACATAGCGGATGGCAGCCTGCCGGGCAGGGAGGCTTTGCTGGTAACCACCCGCCCGCTCCGCGGTCTCCAACCCAAAGCCCAGCGCCAGCAGCCCAAGCGCCAGCGCGCCGATTGCCAGGCGCGAAGTCTTTTTTCCGCCGGAAGTCGTCAGCCACTGGTCCAATACCGAAACAGCCGCCGCGCTGAACAGAGCTAACACAGGCAAAACAGTCTCAAAGTAATACTTGCTCACGTCCCCGGTCATCAGGATTAAGCCCAGCTCCAGCGCGCCGTCCAGCAGCATCAGCGCGAATAGGCTGCCTTTGAGCGGCTCCTGCTTTTTGCGCGGGAAGAAGACGCTCACCAACACGCCCAGCAGCGCGATGGGGAAAATGGGCAGGCGCGCGATATAAGTCAGGTCAAAAGCGTTGCGCAGCCGGTCCCCCAGGCTTTGGGCGGCTGAAGTCGAAAATTGGAAGTTATACGCAAAGGCGGCATCCCAGGCTTGCACCAGCGCCCCCTGGCTTAGGAAGTACAGAGCCGCCGCCAAAACGACCGCCAGCACCCCGACTGCCATTAAACCGAGTTTGCTCCAGGCTTTGGGTTTGCGCCGGAGCGCCCAAACCAGCAGCAGCACGCCGAGCGCCAGCCAAACGCCCACCGCCGTCTGCTTGGTCAGGAATGCCAGACCGCCCAGCAGCCCGATGAGGAAGTAGCCGCGTTCGGGTTTTTCGCCGCTTTCTGTCTGCGTAAACAGCAAAAGCGCTCCAAACTGCAGCGGCAGGGTCCAATCGGTGGTCTGATTACCGCCTAAAAAGATGAAAAACAGCGCCAGAAGCCACAAAATAGTTCCCAGCGCGGCAGCCAGCGAGCCAAAATGCGCCTTGAGCAGTTTGTAACCCAGATACGCCGCGAGCATCAGTGCCGCGAGTTCCAGCGCCCAGATGCCCCAATGCGAGCCGGGCGAGAGCGCCGTGCCGAGCGCGTTGATGTAAAACACCAGCGGGGGTTTGTGATCCCAGAGCTGCAAGTAAGGCAGGTCTCCCTGCAGGATGCGCCAGCCGGCGTAGAGGTAGACGCCAGAGTTGTCGTTCACTCCGGGCGCGAAGGCCGGCGCTACCGGCAGCATCACCGCCAGCGCGCTTGCCAGCGGGATGAACAGTTCCAGCAGGCGGGCAGGCGCTGGTTTGGGGGAGGCTTTGGTCTGCTTTGGTTTCGCGCTCATTTTGGGGCCGCCTTCCGCGGCTGCAAAAAGCCGGATTGACTGAAAATAAGATTACAATGATTTTACAATGTTCATGGGCGCATCACAATAGATTTCAGCAAGGCGCCAGACCTGTCAGCGCAGCGATGCCTGCCTTATGAAGGAGACTCTATGCAGCTAAGCCACACAGCCCTCTACGTCCGCGACCTGGAAGCGATGAAGGACTTCTACATCCGCAATTTCGGGGCGCGCGCCAACCAAAAGTACCAAAACCCCAAAACCGGCCTGCAAACGTACTTCCTCAGCTTTGACGCGGGGGCGCGCCTGGAGCTGATGACCCGCCCCGACCTGAACGCAAGGGATAAGTCCGCGCAGGAGTTTGGATACACCCACATTGCCTTTCAGCTCGGCTCGCGTGGGGCGGTGGATGCGCTGACCGGCGTGCTTGCCCTGGCAGGCTGCCCGGTCCTCAGCGGTCCGCGCGTCACGGGCGACGGATATTACGAAGTCAGCCTGCAAGACCCGGAAGGCAACCTGCTGGAATTGGTCGCCTGAGCAAGAGAGGGCAAGATGCGTTCTGAAGAGGAAATGCTTCAACAAATTCTGGATTTTGCGCGGGACGACCCACGCGTGCGGGTTGTGCTGCTTTCCGGTTCCCGCGCCAATCCCAATGCCCCGCGCGACGACCTGCAGGACTTTGACATCGTGTATCTCGTAGAAGATTTAGAGTCCTTTCGCGGAAGCGAAGCCTGGCTGGATACCTTTGGCAGCCGCCTGATAATGCAGAAACCGGAGGAAATGGGAGAAAACCCGCCCCAAACGCCCGACCTGGCGTTTCTGATGCTTTTTGAAGACGGCAACCGCATTGACCTGAGCCTGTACCCGCCGGAACGCCTGCCGGAGATTATCCGCGGGGAGGGCTGGTGGCGCGTGCTGCTGGATAAAGACCAGTTAACAGCCGACCTGCCCGAGCCTTCGGCAGCGCAATTTCAAATCACTCCGCCCAGCGCCAAAGCCTTCGAGGACTGCTGCAACGAATTCTGGTGGGTCAGCCCCTATGTGGCCAAAGGCTTGTGCCGGCGGGAGCAGCTTTATGCCGTCTGGCACATGGAAGCTGTCATCCGCAAGGAACTGTTGAAGATGCTCGCATGGAAGGTGGGGACGCGCGAGGGGTGGCAGACGCAGCTGGGAAAGCAATACAAGTATCTGCAGGCGCACCTGGACCCTTCCGAATGGAAGCTGTTGATGCGCACCTGCCGCCTGTCTACGCCGCTTCACTGTTGGCAGGCGCTTTTTGCCGCGCAAAAGCTCTTCCGGTATGCCAGCCGGCAGGTTGGGGAACATTTTGGCTACCCTTATCCCCCGTACGACGAAAAAGTGAGCCCTTATCTTGAGACATTGTTCAAGCGTTGGGAGGAGCTCTACGGCCGGTCGAACGAAGCCGCTGATGTATAATCACTCTATCATTGTGTTTCAGGAGGTCTCACCCGATGTCTGAACCAAGAACCGTTCGCGCTCCAAGGGGGACGCAGCTCAGCTGCAAGAACTGGCTCATCGAAGCGGCATACCGCATGCTTCAGAATAATCTGGACCCGGAGGTAGCGGAAAACCCCGCGGAATTGGTGGTCTACGGCGGGCGCGGTCAGGCTGCCCGCTCCTGGGAAGCCTTCGACGCGATTTTGCGCTCCTTGCGCGCGCTCGAACCGGACGAAACCCTGCTGGTGCAGTCTGGCAAACCCGTGGCGGTGTTCAAGTCCCACCTGGACGCGCCGCGCGTGTTGATTGCCAACTCCAATCTGGTGCCGCATTGGGCCACCCAGGAGCATTTTGACGCGCTGGCCGCCAAAGGGCTGATAATGTACGGTCAGATGACCGCCGGCTCGTGGATTTATATCGGCACGCAGGGCATCCTGCAGGGCACCTACGAAACGCTGGGTTCGCTCGCGAAGCAAAAAGGCTGGCCTTCGTTGAAGGGCAAGTTCGTGCTGACCGCGGGCCTGGGCGGCATGGGCGGCGCGCAGCCGCTGGCTGTCACCATGAATGAAGGCGTCGGGCTGGTGGTGGAAGTGGACCGCGAACGCGCGCAGCGCAGGCTGGAAATTGGCTACGTGGACGCGCTGACCGACGACCTGGAGGATGCCATGACCATGGTGGAAGAAGCCGTCCGGCAGGGCATCCCCAAGTCCATCGGCTTGATTGGCAACGCGGCCCAAATTTTCCCCGAGCTGGAAATGCGCGGCGTCGTCCCGGACGTGGTGACCGACCAGACCCCGGCGCACGACCTGATGAGCTATGTTCCCGTTGGTTTGAGCGTGAAAGAAGCTGCCGCGCTGCGCGTATCCGACCCCAAACGCTACGCCGAGCGCTCCCAGGAATCCATGGCGCACCACGTGGAAGCCATGCTGGCGTTCCAGAAAAAGGGCGCGGAGGTTTTTGACTACGGCAACAACCTGCGTCAGCGTGCCTATGATTGGGGTGTAAAGCAAGCCTTCGACTTTCCGGGCTTCGTGCCCGCCTACATCCGCCCGCTCTTCTGCGAAGGCAAAGGACCTTTCCGCTGGGTGGCCCTCTCCGGCGACCCGGAAGATATTTACCGCACAGACGAAGCCATCGCCGAGCTTTTCCCCGAGGATGAGCACCTGCAGCGATGGATTCGCATGGCGCGCGAGAGGGTGCCCTTCCAGGGATTGCCTGCGCGCATTTGCTGGCTGGGCTACGGTGAACGCGCCCGCGCCGGACTGCGCTTTAACGAGCTGGTGGCGCAGGGCGTCATCAGCGCCCCGATTGTCATCGGGCGCGACCATCTGGACGCCGGCTCGGTGGCTTCCCCGAACCGCGAAACCGAAGCTATGTTGGACGGCACCGACGCGGTGAGCGACTGGCCAATCCTGAACGCGCTGATAAACGCGGTGAACGGCGCCACCTGGGTCTCGTTCCACCACGGCGGCGGCGTGGGTATCGGCTTCAGCCAGCACGCCGGGCAGGTCATCGTCGCGGACGGCACCCCCGAGGCTGCCGCCCGCCTGCAGCGCGTGCTCACTGCCGACCCTGGCATGGGCGTTGTGCGCCACGCGGACGCGGGCTACCCCCAGGCGATTCAGTTCGCGCGCGCGCACGGCGTGAAAATCCCGATGCTGACGGAAGATTAAGGGGTTTACCGGCATGCAAAAAAAAGGACGGCGCATCTTCTTTTTCTTCCTGGCAATTCTGCTTGGCACCGGGGCGGGGATGGCCTTTGGCTGGCTGTTTATGCCCGCTGCCGCCCCCAAAAATGCCGACCTGAACCAATTGCGCGCGGATTACAAAACCGACCTGACCCTCATGATTGCTGAAAGCTACGCGCAAAACCCGGACCTGTCCGACGCGCTCGACCGTTTGGCGCAAATCCAGCCGGACGATCCCTACTCGCTGCTGGTGAATGCTATCAACTACGCGCGGGGCGTCGGCTACCAGGAAAGCGACGTAAATCTCATCAAAGCTCTCATCGAAGCGATTGAACCCGCGGAGTATCAAGAGTGGCTGGGAGGGCGCGGCGCGGATGGAAACTAACAACCAATCCCACCTGTATCTGATTACCGGGCTGGTCCTTGGCGCGGCGCTGGGCTTGCTCATCTCGTTGGTGATTGCCCCCGTGATGCAGCAGGTCGCGCTCCCGCAGGAGCTCAGCCCGCAGGCCAGGGCGGAGTACCGACTGGACATCGCGCGCGCGTATCAAGCCGCGCCAAACCCGGAACGCGCGCTCAGCCGGCTCTCGCTGCTGAACGATGCCGATCCTGCCGCGGCGCTCATCGCGCAGGCACAGGAACAGCTGGCCAGCGGCGGCTCGGAAGAAGCAGCCCGCGCGTTGGTTGCGCTGGCTGACCTTCTGCAGAGCGCGCCGCCCAACCCCACCCCATAAACGGAACTTTGCTTAATCGCAAAAAAGCTGACGAATTGTCAGCTTTTTTGCGTTTCTGCTGCAAAAAGGTCAGGGCAGGGTATTCGCGCTGGCCCAATCGTCGCCCAGTTCCACGACGATATCCACCGCGGCATTGGGGTCGTAGGCATAGACAATGCTGCCGGGTGAGCTAATCTTGAAGAAGTCCACCAGGTATTTGAGTGTGTACGGTTTACTGCCGTAAAGCGTGACGCGCGTGTAGACCTGGTAGCCGGAGTCGCTCTGCTCGACAATATTCAGCCCCTGGCCTTTCAGGTACTCGCCGGTTTTTTCTGCCAGGCCGGCGCTGCTGGAAGAGTTCAGGATAGTTATGCGGGCTTGTTCATCCTGCAAGCGCGCCTGAACGTCCTGAATGGAGCTCGCGCTCGTGGCTTCCTGACCGTAAAAGATTTCATCTCGCAATTCGCGGATTTTATCCGGAATCGGCCGGAGAATTTCCAGGCCGTCGGGCGAGCGGCCAAAGTTCACGTACTTGCCGTCAATCACTGCCTGCTTGATCGATTCGCGCGGGATGTCGAGCACCTTAAGCGCCAATTTGATGACTTCATCCGGTGAAAGATTGGTGTGGATACCGGAGGAAAGGTCGGCGTAGATTTCGCCGGACTTGGAAATCAATGTAGGCATCATATTGAAATCCAGAACGCGGTCCCGGATTGCCAGGATAACCTGCTGCTGACGCTGGGCGCGGTCAAAATCACCGCCGGCGGTGCCGCGGGCGCGCACGTAAGCCAGCGCCCACTGCCCGGGCAGCGTCACCACGCCGGGATCCACCCACATAGACAGTTTGGTACCAACCACATCCAACTGGATACGCTCTGGAACATCTATTTTCACGCCTTCGATGTGGTCTATAAATTTAATGAAGGCTTCAAAGTCGATCTGGGCGTAGTATTGTATCGGCACACCGAGGAAATCTTCCACCGTCTTTGCCGCCACAGCCGCTCCGCCGCCCGGCAGCTTGTATGCCTCACCGATGCTGTAGGCGGTATTTATCTTTCCGTAATCCGCGCCGTGAATTTTGACCCACAGGTCGCGCGGGATTGAGATCATCCCCGCGGTAAGGTTCACCGGGTCCATGGTAAACAAAATCATGGAGTCCGTGCGAGGGGCGGTTTCCCCCAGGTCTCTGGAGTCCAGGCCCAGAATCAACACGTTGACGCGCGTTTTTCCATCCCAGGCTTCCTGGGTCTGTAAAATTGGTTGCAGTGTCGCCACCGCCGGAGTTCCTTCCGCGCCGGGTGTCTGTCCAGCGCCTGAAGCGCTTTCTGAGAGCACCGGAACGCCCGGCAGGTTCAGGAGGCTCATGCTTGCCACGAAATTATTCGTGAAGCTGCCCAGAACAGCCGCGCCAATAATGCCGAGCGCGACCAGCACGCCCAGAACCACGCGCGTCTTCCGTTTTTCAGGCAGCGCTGCCTTTAGTTTTGCCAAAAATTGTTTCATATCAGCCTTCAAACAAAGCGCCTGGTAAATGACCCCAGGCGTTTGAAATCTTTATGCTTAACTTTCCTGTGGAGGTGGTACAGGCAAAGCTTCCTTTTCGGTCTTCGCCCACTTGTCGCCTTCGTCGATTAGCATGACCGGAATGTCGTCCCATATGGGGTATTTCCGGCCGCAGTCCGGGCAAATCAGCCAGCTTTCGCGGTAAAGTTCCAGCGTGCCTTTTTGTTCTTTTACGCAAACAGGGCAGCGCAGCAAGTTCAATAACTCTTGTTCAATCACAGGTCCTCCGATTTTACTGTCCGTTCCTGGCGCCGTTCCATTGCTTGGGGCTGTTCGGACGTATCCATTTTACCATAAGGCAGGTATTCCCCGCGCCCCCTGGGTCTAGGGCACATCGGTGCCGGGTCCGTACTCATAGATGGCCTGCCAGGGGATGTAGTTTGTAGTGAAACTGTCGCTTAAGTACAGCGCGCCGCCGCGAAAAACATTGCGCGTCACGAAGACCGAAGCGCCTTCCACCGCCCAGTCCACCTGCTTAATTGTGCCGGCAGGCAATTCGGGGTTCTCGCGGTAAAGCGGTTCGGGCGGGGGCTGCACATTGGTCACGCCGCTGGTATCCCATTCCACACTGCGGCCGTCGCTGGTGGAGTAGAACTTCCAGGTCAGGGAGTAACCGCGTAAATAGGTTTCCATTAACAGCCAGTAAGGCGTATCGTTGGTGAACTTGAAGTCCACCAGGGGCACGTAGACCGTCGCGTCCAGGCCTGCCAGGTTGGTATCGCGGCCGCCGTTGGAGCGCTGCTCGTAATAGCCCACGCGGTAGGCATGCGCGTGTCGTTCCACAATGGGGAAACCGCCGAAAAAAGCCGTGCGGAAGAGCGTGGTGCTCACCTGGCAAACGCCGCCCCCGACGCCCTTCACAGTTTCGCCGCCGACAATAATCAACGCTTCCGCGTATCCGTTTTCCAGGCTGATGTCGGTCAGCTGGCTTGCCATAGAAAAAGTGGCGCCGGGCGGGATGAGCAAGCCGTGGAAACTGCTGGCAGCCGCGCTGATGTTCTGGATGCGCGCGTCGTCAGAGCCAAAGAAGTACGAAGTTTCAGCAATCACCAGTTCGGTGATGCCCAGGCTTTCCGCGCTTGCGTCGTCCTTTACCTGTGGGTCAACCTGTTCCATCACCAGCTGGGCGGAATGCGCGCCGCTTTCCAGGGCTTCCAGCACGGTTTGCGCGCTGGCTTCCAGGCTTAGGGCTTGCCCGATGGCGGCGGATTGGATGACTTCCAACTGGCGGGTATCGTCATTAAAAATGAAACGCGCGTTCACCGGGTCGGTGCGCACCGCGGGAGCCAGTCTTGCCAGGTAACCATGAATCGCCTGCGGGCTAACCGAAATTTTGTATTCCGCGCCTGTTCCGCCGTCGCTGCGCTCAATCAGGATCAGTTTTGCCAGGTCCGCGGGCTCTATCACCCAGGGTCCAAGCGCAGCATAACCTTCGGGCATCGAAAGCGTGAAAGGCTGGGAGAGAATCTCGCTGGCAAGGTCGGCGGCTGCCTGGGCGTCCATAATCTCCGGCTGCTGCTCGGTCACGACTAAGGGGATGATGCCGTCGCGTTCGTACAGCAAAAGCTCATCCAGCAGCGCCAGCGTGGCGTTGATATCCACGCTGCGCCCAATTTGCCCGGCTGTCACCTGCACATCGGTGCCATTGAGCGTGATTTGCGCTTCCACGACTGGTTTGTCCACCTGGCTGGCTACCTGCTGCAGCACGGCATAGGCCTGGCGCTGATCATATGTGGCGGTTGGTCCGATGCGGACTCCCTGGCGGGCTGAATTGACCTGGGAGACCAGGCTGCGCACCAGGCTCGCGTCCCGCCCTACCGCGAAAGCTTTTTCCGCGCTGACGTAGGGGTTCAGCGTGTATCCCAGCTGCCCGGGGGTATACAGCCAGCGCATCTCCTCGAATGTGAACAGCAGTTTGCCCTGGGCGGAATAGTCGCTCTGCTCCTTCAGCTCCAGCACAGCTTGCCCGACCGTCATATTCGAGACGTCCACGCTTCCGACGCTGACGCCTGGATAAATGGTATCGGAGTGCCGGGTTTCATAGGCGAAAAGAACTGCCGTACCCACAATCGCCGCCAGCAGCACGCCTGCCAGCAGGACAAACAGCAGCTGGATTTCGGCTTTGGATTGTTTTCGTTTTCCGTTTGTGTCCATATTGTTGTGATTATAACGACTTCTGTTGCTCCCGCTGAATCCTGGGGAACCCGGGTACAAGGTTGAATTTTTACTCTCCTTAATGACGGAAAAGGTTCAAAATTGTTCCTCGCGGAACCCATTTGTTTCTGCAGGAGGTATAATCCGAATACTTAAACATCCAGAAACGCATGCGAAAACTATTCAAACTTTTGGCGCTGCTGCTGATCGCGGGTTTGATCGGAGGGGTTCTATCAGCCTTGCCTGCAGGTCACCTGGCAATGGCGTCTGGCTCCGGCGCTCAAACCGGGCAGGAGGCAGCCACAGCCACGCCCGGCGTGCCGGGCTTTATCACCTCCACCCCTGGCGCGGATGGCAGCATCAAGCATATCGTCCGGTCCGGGGAGTTTCTCATTACGATCGCGCAAGCTTACGGCATCAGCCTGGATGAGCTGCTCGCGTTGAACGACCTCAGCGCCGAAAGCATCCTGCAGGTGGACCAGGAATTGATTATCCGCAAGGCGACCAACCCGCTGCCGGCCCTGACCAGCGGCACAGTGGTCGCGCCCAGCGCCACGCTGCGCCCCTCGCTCACCCCACAGCCCAGCCTGACCCCTGTTCTGACTGCCACGCCCACCCCAAGCCCCACGCGCGGACCCGGCCTGCTCACGCGGGTATTCACCGGCAGGGCTGCTTACGTGGGCATCGGCATCATCGCGCTGATCCTGTTGGGGGTCGCGCTGCTGATTATCAGCTCCAGGCGCATTCACTAACTCCGACCGGGTCCTTAGCCTATCCTCCTGACACCTATTTAGGTGCGGCCCGCCAGTGAAGAGGCTTTGCGCTTTGTTTGTCACCCTGAGTGTAAGCACTGTCATTTCTTGTGTCACCCTGAGCGGAAGCGAAGGGTCTCTTTCTGCCTTGCTTGTCACCCTGAGAGGATGTGAAGGGTTTCTCTGCCTTGCTTGTCACCCTGAGCGGAGGCGAAGGGTCTTTCTGCCTTGCTTGTCGCCCTGAACGTCAGCGAAGGGTTTCTTTGCCTTGCTTGTCGCCCTGTGCGTCAGCGAAGGGTTTTGTTTTTTCCATCAACTTTCGTTCTTGCAGGGTCTTCTGACCCTGCAAGGAGCGTGCGCGCGTGCACCGATGTCCTGCGCGGGCTTGCAGTCCCTTCCGCGGCTCGGTTGAGAGAGCTTCGCCAACCCTTGTCTTGTGTCACCCTGAGCGGAAGCGAAGGGCGTTGATTAAAATGCACAATATGATTCTTCACTGCGTTCAGAATGACAAGACAAACTCCTGCGCGTGCGCGGGGTAGACTATTGAGGGCGGCGCATCACAGCAGGCGCAAGACAAACTCCTGCGCGTGCGCGGGGTAGACTACTGAGGGCGGCGCATTACAGCAGGCGCAAGACAAACTCCTGCGCGTGCGCGGGGTAGACTATTGAGGGCGGCGCGTTACAGCAGGCGCAAGACAAACTCCTGCGCGTGCGCGGGGTATACTATGCGCGCGCCCATCGCGCGCAGCAGCGCCCAACTGGCTGTGCTCAGCAAATCGTCTTCCGCCGCCATGCTCTCCGGGGTCAGGTCCCCCACAAACGCCTCGCCGCTGTCCAGCACAAGCGAAATACTGTCCGGACTGTGGCCAGTGGTGCGCAGCGCTTCGCCCTGAATGCCAAGCCGCTCCAACCACATTCGCGAAGCTCCAATCTCCAGCAGCTGGATTTTCGCCCGGTCAATCGTCCGGTAGGGCATCGCCTTGCGCTCGATCAGGCTTTCCATCTCCGCAATCGCCCCAAGCTGTTCGGGGAAGACGACGAATTCCACCCCGTTCTCCACCATAAGCCCTGCCAGCCCGGCGTGGTCCAGATGAAAATGGCTCACCAGCAACCAGCGGACGTCCTTCACGGACCAGCCCTGCTCGCGCAGTCCATCCTTATACTCTCTGTAGGTGCCCGGCCAGCCGGCATCAAACGCCAGCAAGCCGCCTCGGGCAGTCAAAAAATAACAATTGGTGCTCT
>JBCFBH010000105.1:0-3062 GCA_038562595.1 Anaerolineaceae bacterium | reverse complement strand
CGTGTTTTTGACAAGAGGATCATGATCCACATGATCGAGGAAAAGAAGGCCATCGGGGATCGGATGAAGGTCGGAAAAGATCGACGAAAATGGAGCCACCTCAGCGAGAAGCCATTTTCCCAACAGAGTCCAAGATCAGGGATTAGGACATAGAAGGACCCTCCGGACGACGGTCACGAAAGCGATAGGACTGGCCGCGAAATTCAAAAACATGGGCATGATAAGTGAGCCGGTCAATGAGGGCCGCGGTCAAGCGTTCATCACCAAAGACCTGAGGCCAGTCGGAAAAAGCGAGATTGGTGGTGACGATGAGGGCAACCTGTTCGTGGAGGGCCGAGCAGAACTGAAAGAGCAACTGCGCCCCGGAGGCGGAGAACGGAATGAAACCGAGTTCATCCAGGATAATGAGCTGATATTTGAGCGCCGCCGCGAAAAAGCGCGGTAACCGCTGCTCGGATTGGGCCAGAAGTAGATCATTGACAAGGGCCGCCGTATTGTAGAACCGGGTGCGGTAGCCCTGTTGACAGGCTGCCAGCCCCAGGCTAATGGCCAGATGCGTTTTACCCAGACCGGGATTGCCGACGAAGAGCACGGGTTGAGCGGTTGGGATATACGAAGCACTGTCTGCTAAGTGAAGTAACCGGGAACGGTTGAGATCCAGAATACAAGTAAAGTCGAAATCCGCTAAATCCTTACGCATCGGGAAGTGGGCTTCCTGAATCAGACGTCGCTGGCGGTTCAGGGTGCGTCGTGACAGTTCCTGCTGCGCCAGGGCGAGCAGAAACGCTTCATAACTCCAGCCGGCCTGGTGAGCCTCCTGAGCCAGGTCGGTATAAGTTTCCAGGAAAGCGGTCAGGTGCAGGTCTTTTAAGGCGAGTTCCAGGGGAGTATTAGTGGTCATGACGCCCACCCTGAAGCAGCTGGTCATAGATCGTCAGATTGACCGGCTCATGCCCGACCTGAGCCAAAGTGGGGTGGTCCGACAGATCCAATTGAGCGGGGAGCATCTCTGGGGTTAAGCCTTGATGCAAGCAGAGGGTGACACTATCCAGGTGGGCGCAGCCACACTGCAAGGCCTGAGTCACCGCGGCGGTCACTTCATCCGGCGGATACACCCGTTGTAAACTCAAAATCCGGACAAATTCCCGAATGGCACGTGTTCCTGGCAACCGCTGCTGTAAATGAGTGAGCAGCTTGTCATAGACCGCATCCCACTGCTGACGGAGTTGGCGCATGGGTTGCGCATGTTCGAAAGCGCCTGGTCGTTGTTCGAGTAAGGGCAGATAATGCAGCGGATTGAGGATTTCCTGCTCATGCCCATAGCTGCGCGGATGGGTGGCCAGAATCCGCTCCTGATACAGAATGTCAACCGCAAAGGGATAGGCCCGTAACGTCAGGGTGGGATAGGCTTCATCGGTGGGTACCGAATAGCGGTTGGTTTCAAACTGAACCTGACTGTACTTGTTCAAGCGCACTTCACGATGCACACAGCAGGCAAAATCATGGGCAGGCAGTGTCCGCAGGTACGCCTGTTCGGTGTGCCAAGCTTCGCCGACCGTTTCAGCTTGTCCCTGCACAACCCGCGTATCCACCCTTTGACATTGTTCCAGGAGATACCCATTCAACGCCTCAAAATCCGCGAAGGCCGGACAGCCCGCCAGAAAGTTGCGTCGGACATAACCTACTTCGGTCTCCACGCCCCCTTTTTCATGGCCCGACGCGGGATTGCAGTAGCGGCTTTCCAGCACATAGTGATTCCGAAACGCCAGAAATAACGCTTGTTCCTGGCGGTTGTGCCCTTCCAGGATCTTGAACACCGCCGGCTTCAGATTGTCATAGATAATCCGCTGCGGCAGCCCTCCAAAGTAATGAAAGGCGCGGACATGACCATCCAAAAAACATTCTTGTTTCTCACTCGGGTAAGCAGCGACGAACACGCGACGCGAATAACACCAGCGCAGGATGAACAGCCTGACCGTCGTTTCTTCACCGCCCAGATGCACTATGGCCTCGCCCCAGTCCATCTGCATATCCACGCCTGGGTCATACGCTAAGGGGAGGTAGACTGGCTGTTTCCCGGTTACTTTCCGCAGTTGCCCAACACAATACCGTACCGTCGACTCGGCTCCACGATATCCCTCCGCCACCAGAATCTCATACATCTTACGACTTGTGTATCGCTGTTTCCGCGGCAAACTGCGATTCGCATCCACCAGTTCTTGTAAGCGAGCTTTATAGGGTCCTAACACGGGCGCGGGTACCGCCTTAGTCCGCTGATAGCGAAACGGTTCTTCCTGTTGCACCGCTTTTTTCACCGTATTGCGCGAGTGTCCTTCATCGCGCGCAATTTCACGGATACTTTTCTTCTCGACGTAATACGCTTTTCGAATTCGATGTTGATCGACCACAGCGAGCATGCTTTCTGCTGTCCTCTGTTGACCTGTTCCAGGTTCCCAGAGTACCAGCTCTTCTGCCCTCTGGCTCTCTTTTCCTCGATCTTTTTTATGCCAAGTGGATCACTTTCACTTTATCAAAAACACTGCGTTGTACAACATCCGTACAACAACAGTACAACAACAGCGCAAAAATTCCCCTCCATGCGGCCTGCCCTTTAAAAACGGAAACGCCAGATATAGGGGTTGATTAACTTGCTAACCCGTATATCTGGCGCTGCTGTGATGGGCGGCGAGGGACTCGAACCCCCGACATCCTCCTTGTAAGGGAGGCGCTCTAACCAACTGAGCTAGCCGCCCGCACTGCGCTCATTATAGCCAGCGGAGGATTGCCTCGTCAAGCGCGGAAATTCGGCACAGTGCGGGCTTCAACCGCCCGGTAGGGGCCTAATGCCTTATTTGATGTTGCTGATCAGCTTGTCAACCTCTTTGCGGAGGTTCTGGTATTCCTTCTCCAGACGGTCAAGGGCATCGCTGCCCGCGTCGGAGGTGGCCTTCACGCCGGAATCCAGGCTGTCGCTGATGCGCTCGCGCGTCTTCTCGCCTTCATCCGGTGCGAACAGCAGCGCCAGCGCGGCGCCAATGCCCAGGCCCAGCAGCAGAAAGACC